>JAYVOX010000124.1:0-9305 GCA_043757695.1 Schlesneria sp. | reverse complement strand
CGAATTCACCCGTGGTGCTTTTGACGGGTGCCTCCGGGTACGTCGGCGGTCGGTTGATTCCGCTGCTCGAACAACAGCCGGTCATTTTGCGGTGTCTGGCTCGCAACCCTGACAAACTGCGGGCTTCCGTCAAGGATTGTACGCAGGTCGTCCAAGGAGATGTTCTTGACGCTTCCTCTCTGGACGCAGCGTTGCAAGGTGTCCACACAGCCTACTATCTCGTGCATCTGATGTCCGGCTCAAAGGACTTCGAGAAGGAGGATCGGCAGGCGGCGACCAACTTCGCCCTGGCCGCAAAGAAGGCCAGAGTGCGCCGGATCATCTACCTGGGTGGTCTGGGTGATGACGCTGAACCAAAACTCTCGCCGCACCTGCGCAGCCGCCACGAGGTCGGCCAAATCCTGAAAACATCAGGCGTCGAAACTATCGAGTTCCGGGCCGGGATGGTCGTCGGGGCAGGCAGCACGTCTTACCAGTTGATGAAGTCGTTGACCGACCGCCTGCCCGTCATGCTTTGTCCCCGTTGGCTTGCCACATCGACGCAACCGATTGCCGTGGACGACGTGCTGGCCTATTTGCTGGCAGCGAAAGATTTGCCATCAGGAGAGAGCCGCATCTTCGAGATCGGTGGCCCTGATGTCGTAACCTATGGCGACCTGATTCGAGAATACGCTCGGCAGAGAGGACTGCGGCGTTGGCTGATCTCCGTCCCTGTATTGACGCCCTATCTGTCAGGACTGTGGCTGGCGCTCGTGACTCCGGCAACTTACGAGGTTGGTCGGCACTTGATCGAAGGCTTGAAGAACCCAACCGTAATACGGGATAAGAAGGCTCTGGAGGTATTCCCGATTCGCCCAATGGGTGTGAAAGAAGCCATTCAAAAAGCCATCGCCAACACGACGGAGTGAGCGGGGCAGTCGTCACGGTGGTCGAAAGCGGGCAGCTTCTTCCGTCTTCATCCCGTCGCCAGAATCAGCGACTCCTTCGCCTGCCGTGAAAGATTTTTGATTGCCAACTCACGCTTCAGTGCGAGGCTGTGGCTGGCCTGGGATTCCTGATAGAGCAAGACGACCGGCAAGTGGCTGCGAGTGTACCGTGAAGCAGTCCCGGCGTTGTGCTGCTCCAATCGGCGAGGCAGATCGTTGGTAATCCCGGTGTAGAGTGAGCCGTCGGCGCATCGCAGGATGTAGACAAACCACGTTACTGCTGGCTCTCCGTTCTTCAACTCCGTCAGCAACTTCCCCACCGCCAGTTCTTTGGCCTTGGCTTCGACTTCAATAGTGAGCTTCTTTCGCCGCCAGCACTCAGGGAAATCATGCACGTCGATGAAGTCGTGATGTCGCTCCGGCTTCGGACCATCCCAGCCCTCAATCGGGCTGGAGATGTGGAACATTGGCTCTCGATTCCATGTCGCTAAAGCCCGCTTCGTGGCTTGTTCGATGCTCAGATCATCGGGGTTACAGCGATGATGATGCACGTCGTACACCAGCGGGATGCTGGTCGCCATGCAGATCGGCAGCAGATCGGCGGGAGTGTAGGTCTTGTCGTCATTCTCAACCGTCAAACGGCTTCTGACCCTGGAAGAAAGCCGGTCGAGATTGCGAGCGAAGTCGGCAAGTGCCGTCTGCTTGTCGCCATAGGCCCCGCCGCCGTGAATGTTGATGACATCGGCCCCAACCCACTCGGCCACTTCCGCTTGGTATTCAAGTTCCTGTATGGACATCTCAACCACATCGGGCCGCTGCGAGTTCAGCACCACGAACTGATCGGGGTGAAAACAGGTTCGGAGCTTGTGCTTCTTGACGAACTTGCCGCACGCCATGAACCGGAGAATGATCTCATCCCCATCGGGCAGATTGGCGACTTCGTAGCCGCACGTCGGATGCGTCTTGATCGGGAGAATCTGGCTATTCACCCGGAAGCAACCAATGCCGTTGTCGGCGCAATACTGCAACGACGCCATCAATGCGTCTGCATTCTCCAGACACAAGCGGCTCAACTTTTTCAGGGCGTCGGGCCGCTTCATCTTGCTGATGGATGTCGCCGTGGTCGTGACGAACTTGATGGGCTGGTCCCGAAACATGCAGCAGAGGCCGAGCCGAATCATGGCCTGCCCCAATTCATCGCCGTGATCGACACTTGCAGCAAAGTCGCCAGCGACACCCAGATGAAATACGGACCTTGTGCCAAGGCAACCCAGCGGTAGCGTCGCCAGACAGCAACCATCATCCAGATGATCGTCGCCCACACGACCAGAATATCCACCGCAGCCAGCGGCAGGTTTCGCATCCCAAACTGGATCGGAGTGAAGATCAGGTTCGCCATGAGGTTGATGGCGAAAGGCAACGCCACGAGCCACGGTACTTTCTTGCGGATCGCCTGCACGAAGACGAACCCAAAACTGACCAGGATGATTGGGTAGAGAATCTGCCAGATCAGCCCGATGGTCGCCGGGGCGGGCGTCCAAGAGGGTTTGGAGAGCGAGTTGTACCAGTCGATCCAAGGCATGGGAGCTTCCTCTTTTGTGCGGTTAGCACCATCTGCACAAGATACGATATTTGGCGATTCATCGTCATTCCGAAGCTCACGATACGTCGCCCGAATCTGCCGACGCCGTGCAAGCACGCTTAACTTGTGACCCCAGGCGACTACAATACCTAGCACCGCTTGGAACTCTGTGGCTACGTCGCTGCCGGGACTGCTGGTGATGCCCGCTAAAATCGAGACAGGAGATTCTTCCATGCACCCAACCAAGAACGATATTCCAGCCGAAAAACGGAGTTCCCTGGCCCTACTTCTCAATGAGGAGCTGGCCGAACTGATCGACCTGGGACTTCAGGCCAAGCAGGCCCACTGGAACGTCAAGGGACCGAACTTCATTGCCCTCCACAAGCTGTTCGATGAAACAGCCGAGGGGATTGAAGATTACATTGACGACGTGGCCGAGCGGATCGTGGCGTTGGGCGGGACTGCTGAAGGCACAGTTGGCATCGTAGGAAAACGGACGAAGCTGCCTGCTTATCCGACGAACATCAGCAACGGACGGGATCACGTTGAGGCGTTTTCGACTGCCTTGGCTGCGACTGGTAAATCTGTGCGAGCCTCCATCGACAAATCAACGGAACTCGGAGATGCCGATACTGCTGACTTGTTTACAGGAATCTCACGAGGAATCGACAAGAGCCTCTGGTTCGTTGAGGCCCACTTGCAAGGAGAGAAATAGACGAACACCATGCCCGTACACGACCGCAACAGCTTCGAGAGCCTTTACACCGGCCAGCCACGCTGGGAGATCGGCAAGCCGCAGAAGGCTCTGCTCGATGTGGCCGATCAAATCACCGGGTCGATTTTAGACTCTGGTTGCGGCACGGGAGAGAACGCCCTCTTCTTCGCCAGCCGGGGCCAAAAGGTCACGGGCATCGACTTCCTGGCTGAACCGATCTCACTGGCGAAGCAGAAGGCAACCGAACGGGGCCTGTCGGCGACGTTCCTGGTAATGGATGCCTTGGCCCTCAAAGACCTTCCCGAAGTTTTCGACACCGTTATCGACAGCGGGTTGTTCCACGTCTTTGGTGACGAAGATCGGCGGCGTTACGTTGAGGGGCTGGCTTCAGTCCTCAAGACGGGCGGTCGGTTGTACCTGCTTTGCTTCAGCGACGACGAGCCGGGGACACAGGGGCCACGGCGGGTTTCTGAAAAGGAAATTCACGCCGCTTTTGCCCAGGACTGGCAGGTTGAGAACATCGAGCGTTCACGGTACGAGGTCCGGCCCGATCCGAGTGACGTGAGTTTCAAGGATGGCGGGCCAAAGGCGTGGTTCGTGGTGGTGAGGAGGGTTTGATCTTTGGAAACTTTTGTTTCCAATCTCCTTTATGCGTTGATGTTACGCCGCCACGAGAAGGCGTTCGACGTATGGCTCCCAGCTTGCCACGCCTGCCAGGAAAAGTTCAATTGGTGTTCTGTCACCCCGACTATGTTGTAGTGACATTGCACTCATGTTGTGGCGGCGTTGGCTGTCAGCATGCAACACCGAGGAGAAGAATAAGGCACGTACCCAGATAAGGGTGGATTCATTCGTAAATGCCATCCAGTAAGGCTGGAATTTTCGCCTTGCGGATTGCCTCGATCACGGTTTTTGACGACTTCCAAGACTCGCCCGGAATGCGTTTGATCAAACCTCCCCACACTCTCCCAAAAGCCACAATGGCATCGTCGTCGGTGAAACTCACTTCGGCGGGAAGCAAGGGGGCGATATCTTCCGTGAGGCTTTGATTGAGTTTCTTGAGCATTCGCTCCTCGGCGTTCGCCCGGCTGATCGGGTGTCCTTCCAGGGCGAGATAATGGTTGAAGCACGCAATCAAGCGATCAGCGTCGAGACCCAGTTGGACCAGCCCTTCATTGAGATTGAACAGATCGCGGTTCTTGTGCCGCTGTAGCAGCGCCCGCAACTTGGTTCCAAACAGTTCCTCCGGCTCGAATGACACAAGCCCGGGTTTGCTTTATGCCAATCGCTACTGACCTCGAACGGGTAGGTTTTCAGACCGAGGAAACTCTGATGCTCGCGCGTGTTGATCTCAACCTTGAGTTTGAGAGGTTTGCCGTCGCCTGCCTCCGGGGTGAACTTGAACACCAGATGCACGGAATGAGCGGCGGCGTTGTACTTGAAATTGCCGAGCCATGAAAGGACTCGCCGTATCTCAGCAACGGTTTCCTTGATCGGTTCCGCCTGCGTCTGTACCAGATCGATGTCTTCCGAATAGCGGAGCGGCTTGCCGAACAACAGCTTGTTAATGGCCGTGCCGCCACGAAACGCAATCTTGCCTCGCAATAGCTCACTGCCGAACAGGTCACAGAGCGCGCGGCTGATAATAAAGTCCTGCTCCACCTGCCGGAGATCGGGCCAGGGAGCGTGCGCAGTCCATTCCTGTAAGTGCGAGAGGGGAATCAAAAGTCTATCTCCACGGGCACATTGATGATGAGCTTCCAGGCCGGACTTTTCTCCTCCAGAGCCGCCAGCTCGTCAACGATTGGTTTGACCGCCGGATCAAGTGCCTTGAAGGACTTTGCCTTGTCAGCAAAGGGCCGCAGCGAATCGGCTTGGCGGACATGGCCAAATCGTTCCAGAAGATAGCCAAGACGCCTGACGGCTGAGTTCTCGTAGGCACTGGCGGCTTTGGCGAGGATTCGGGAATCGGCTTTCTTCCCCAGGTCATGGACGGCCTGCGCGGCACCATTGATCCCCGCCGCCCGGTGGAAATAGCGGCAGATGTCAAGCAGGGTCAGCTCCACACCCGCGACCTTGGCGAACCCAGACTCGGTTTTCAGTTGCCCAAGCCACTCAGCACGGTTCGATTCGGCAAAGGCAGATTTGGACTGGTACAGAAACTCGACCCGCTGTCGCCCGAGTTCGATTCCCGGAAGCTGACGCGGTGCAATGACCTGAAAGACCATCGCCGCCTGATGGGACGACCCGTGGAAAGCGGCGGCGCGGAGCAAAGAGATTCGGTAATCCACCCCCAGGTGTTTCATTAATGGATCGATCCAGCGAGCTGGATCGGGAGCACCGAACAGCCTATCCTCGGGCGGGAGAATCAGATAAAATCCTCTGCGCGGAGAAACGAGCCCGCCTTTCTTCGTCAGCCGCGCAATGGCCGCCTGAAACGCTTGCGGCGTTTGCCTGACCTCAGCCGCAGCGGATCGTTTGGTAAAGTATCCCCTACCTCGGGCAAGCTGGGAATCGATAAACTCCTGGACACCGCTCATTCCCCGATTGTATCTGAAAAACGACGTAATGCAACTGGTTTTCGTTATGATCGGGCAGGGAAAATAGGCGGTCTGATGATGCAAGCCGTTGATTTGCAGGCGCTTGGCGATACATCCGGCAAAGGATGCCTTGCAAACGAGGCTTTACGGACAGCCAGTCGCCTAGAATGCTCATGTGCCATCGAATCGTCGCCGGACCCCTGAATCCAGGCCCCGGATGCCGGCCAAAAAAAGTTCAATAGCCGTCCTGTTGTCCCGATTACGAAGCCCTCGCCTGCAAATGTTGCAGGCGAGGGCTTTTTATTGGTGGCTCATCCGGGGAGGTCGGGTGTGAGAACCCGCAGACATACCAAATACAGTGTTCGCGACGGTTGAAATACACCGTTCGTTGTGGCCACCCCAATGACCTCCCCGGATCACCGGATGAGCCTCCGAATAAACTCGCGAGTCGAACGAATCCTGCCAAGCATCGAGTGTGCAAAAGCACACGACAGGCGAAACGGCGGATCGTCGTGAAGTATCCGCAATAAGATGCTCACGGCGCGTTGAGTCTTTGTCACCCGAAGCCACCAGATCCCGAAGTTCTTGAGCTTCGGCGACAGTTCGGGCAACGCGGCAATCAGTTCGTCCATTGTCGCCACGCTACGAGCAGCAAGCCTGACAATGTAACGGTGGTTCTCACGATCCATGCCCGTACGGCATGCTCGGCGGTCCTCAGAACGCTTCGCAACAAAGGCGTGTAGAGTTCGGCCAGCTTCTTGTCGGCTCGTTTCATTTCGGATGCCGCTTCCCGAGAAGAGAAGGCCCCTCACCCTGCATGGCCGGAGCGAGGGGACAAAGCCGTTGAGCCAACACTCGAACTCAATTCCGATCGTGGTGGCGTTCGGCGAGGCGTTGGCGGATGTAGGCGGCGCGCGCGATGTTGCGTTCGGCGGACTCCAACTTCGCGTGGCGAATTTTCTGCAGGTGCGCGGGCTGAGTGTGGATGAACAATTCGTTGACGATCGGGATTTCCAGATCGTCGATCAGGCCCATGTTGATCCCCATGCGGACGCTCGACAGCAGGTGCATCGTCTCTTCCGAGCTGATCGTCTGAGCGGTTTGCAGGATGCCGTAGGCGCGGGAGACCTGATCGTGCAGGCCCTGTCGATTCTCTTTCACCAATGCCGTGCGGACACGGCGTTCGTAGCCGAGGATGTTTGGGACGACATCCTGAATCGTCTTGATCGTTTGTGGCTCGCTCTTGCCGAGCGTGACCTGGTTCGAGATTTGATAGAAGTCGCCCATGGCCTGACTTCCCTCGCCATACAGACCGCGCACAGCGAGGCCGATTTTTTGCAGCGCCTGGAAGACCTTTTGGATTTCCTTCGTCGCGACCAGCGCCGGAAGGTGCAGCAACACGCTCACCCGGATACCGGTTCCGCAATTGGTCGGGCACGCGGTGAGATAGCCCAGTCGTTCATTGAAGGCGTAGGTGACATCGGCTTCGATGGCGTCGTCGATCTTGTCGATCTCAGCCCAGCATTCATCCAGAGCAAACCCGCTGTGCAGCACCTGCATTCGCAGATGGTCTTCTTCGTTGACCATCAGACTGACGTTCTCTTCGTCACTGATGCCGACGCCGCGTCGCCCCTGCGTTTCCGAGTGCTCGCGGCTGATGAGTTGCCGCTCGACCAGCATCTGTCGGTCGAGCGGCTCCAGCGTACTGACCGGGATGTAATTGAGTCGCTTGCCGCCAGGACGCTGCTCGATCAGACCACGCAGCAAGTCTTCAATCTCGGCGCGCGAAGTGTCGTCGGCGCGCGAGGGAAACGGGAACTGGGCGAGGTTACGTGCAAGTCGGATGCGGCTGGACATCACGATGTCCGATTCAGGACCGGTGGCTCGAAGCCACTCACCGCTCGTTCGTGTCAGGGACTCCAGGTCCACGCGATTCCCTTTGATGAATAGTTGCGGCGAAAGATCGGCTTCATGCCGTGTGACCGTGTTGTTGCGTCGTTCAACCGCAAGCTGAAGGCGAAACGAATTCGACCCTTAGGCTTCGTGCGGTTCTTGAACAGAGTCGTGGGAGGAGATCGCTTGAATCTCATCTCGAATGCGAGCGGCCTCTTCGTAACGCTCGTCTTCGACGGCCGAGCGCAGATCGGTGCGCAGCTTGACCAACTTGAATTGGCGTTGGCTGGAATCGGGTGCTCGCTTGGGGACCTTGCCACAGTGTTCGGTTTCGCCGTGAATGTTCTCGAGCAGCGGCAGCAGTTCGTCCTCGAAGACCGTGTAATCGTGAGGGCACCCCAGTCGCCCGCCCGCTCGAAACTCTTTGAAGGAGATGCCGCAGTTGGGACAGTCCAACTGGTCGATCTCATCCAGATCGTTCTCCGAATCGGAGGAAGCTCCCGGCGGAACTGGCAGTTGTTCTTCGGGAGACTGGCTGAGGTACTGCTTGGCGCAGGATTCACAGAGGTGAAGTGCCTGAACCTCGCCCTGCCGCAGTTCGGTAATGTGCAGCACGGCAGGCTTGGAACAGCGTCCACACTTCTTCATGACAAAATTCGCAGTCACCGCGCACGGTGTAAGTTGAGAGGGCCAAAGTCGGTCGCGATTCTAGCTGGCCTCAAAGGGGTGTCAATTCACGTGTGAGGCATCGCTCGACACGTGTGCGATGGTTGCCGAGGCCACTTGGTTTCAATATGAGAAGCTCTTACTCAGATCAGGGATCGGGCGTTCCAAGTTCAAAATTGGCCGGAGCCTCGGAGCGACGATGAGCGGTCATGTGAACGGCCAATTTTGAACTTGGAACGCCCGACCCCCAGTTTGATCGACCATGATTCCCCTCATCTCGAAAGCTCAATGCCATCATGCCGACATTGCTCGACCGCTTTTTGCGTTACGTGAAGATCGACACACAAGCCGATGAGACCAGCACGACCTATCCGAGTACCGCGAAGCAACTGACGCTCAGCCGCCTGCTCGCAGACGAATGCCGCGCGCTGGGACTGGCCGATGTGACGTGTGATGAGTTCGGGGTCGTGTTGGGCACCGTTCCCAGCACGATCGCTCGCGCCGTGCCGACGATTGCATATGTGGCCCACGTGGACACTTCGCCCGAGTACTCCTCGACGAACGTCAGCCCGATCATTCACGAGAACTATGCGGGAGGCGACCTCGTCCTGCCGAAGGATGGCAAAGTGTTGCGTGTCTCGGAGAACCCCGACCTGCTGAAGTGCCTCGGACATTCCGTCATCACGACGGATGGCTCGACGCTGCTCGGAGCGGACGACAAGTCCGGCATCGCGGTCATCATGACGACGGCGGCGGAGCTGATGCGGCGCGGCAGTGACGTGCAGCATGGTCCCGTGCGGCTCTGCTTCACGTGTGACGAAGAGATCGGCCGCGGGACAGACAAGCTCGATTTGAAGCAGCTTGGTGCGCATGTCGCCTACACGCTGGATGGTGGCGGGCGCGATGAGATTGACTCCGAAACGTTCTCGGCCGACGGAGCCAAAGTGACGGTAAAGGGGATCAACACGCATCCGTCGGTCGGC
>JAYVOX010000123.1:0-2532 GCA_043757695.1 Schlesneria sp. | reverse complement strand
GGAAGACCTCTCAACGTCGGAGCCAACTCACCCGCGCGATCGATCACGTTGAGTGGTTGGACGCCCGTGACTGGGAGCAATTGATCCAGCACCGGCGAGCGATACGCGAGCGGCAACCAGCGTTTTCCTCCGGACAGGATCAGTGTCCCGCCCTCGGTGACGAAGTCGCGCAACCGGTCCCACGTCGCGTCGTTCAGGCGATCGGGCGGGATGTCGCCCAGAATGATGAGGTCGATGTTCGCAAAGGGGGACGCGGTGATGTTGCCGCCCGGCCCGCGAGGATCAGCGGGCACACCGCCCGGCACTACAGGAGTAGCAGGAGCAGGCACTGCGGCATCGACGACCTGTTCGAGCCGACGCGGATAAAACGTGTCGGGCAACAGACCGAGATACGGCTGCTGGAAGAGGACTCGCTGGAGGTCCACTCGCTCGTCACGTGCGAGTGCCGCGTCGAGGTAACGGAACTCCCAGCGAGCGTCTCCCTCCACCAACAGCACCTTTGCGCGATCATCGACGACCGCGAACGCGAACGAGCGCGTGTTGTTGTCGTCGCGTGTCTCTCCTTCCAAAACTGGCGTTCGCACGATGTACGACTTGCGACCGATGTCGATCGCGTCGAGATCAAACTCGACGTTGACGCTCGGTCCTGTCACCTCGACTGAACGAGTGATCGGTGCGGCGTCGGGCTGATCCTCGCGAAACAGTTCCACCACGAGCGAGTGTCCCTCGAAGCCAACTGTGTTCAGCACGGCCTTCAGTTGCGGATGGTCTCCCTTGTAAACGACCTGCGGGTATTCGAGCGACGCGATGGAGAGGTCTTTGGGACGAAAGGTCGAACCGATCAGAACGGGAAAGACTGGCATCTCAGCCGCCTTCAACGAAGCGGCCAGCGACGTGAGATTCTTCCCCGAATGATCGCGCCCGTCGGTGAAGAGGATCAGCCCGCGCACGTCGCCACCCGCCGCTCCGCCGCCCGGTTGTAGACCCTGCGCTAAGTCCGAAGTCTGTGTGATGAGGCTCACTGACGGGGTCGTGATCGCCCGTTCCAACTGAGACGGTGCAACCGACTCCGTCTTCCCCGCAAACAGAAACAGTTCGAGTCGCCCGAGCGGCTTGAGTTCTTCCAGCAGGGACTTCGGCACGGTGGCCAGCAATCGCCGCGCGATCTCGCGCCGTGGGATCGCATCCAGTTCGCGAAAGAGTCCCAACAGATGCTCGCGCCGCGCGGTGGCGAGCGCCGTGCGACGTTCCTCATCTGCGGTCTCTGCGGGATCGACCCATTCCGGTTCTTGCCCCGCTTCGAACGCGCGTTGCCAGCGATCGAGTCGCGCATCGATCGCCGCGGTGCCGATCATCCCGAGGCCCCGCGCCCATCGCAGCTTCTCGCTGCGCATCGCGTGAACGTCGGTCGTCGCCATGCTGTCGGAGACATCGACGCCGATCAGAATCCGCCCGGCGCGAGACTCATCCCGCGTCCAGCTCAAGACCGGTTGCAGCAGCGTCATCAGGACCACCGCGAGGACCGAGACTCGCAAACCGAGCAGCCAATTGCCGACGGAGCGTGAGACCAGCCGCCGCTCGTACCGGAGCAACGTCACGATCAGTACGAGTGTTAGCCCGACTGCCGTGAGGTGCGCGAGCAACGTCCACGACGATTGCGCTCCATGAAAGACAAGCTCGCGAGTGACAGGTGGCATGGTGGGCCGATTGTAGCGACGAGTCCGATCGCGCGGCGGTCTTGCGACGGTGAAAAATGGTAACGGTCGAACGACCTGCCAAATCGTGACCTAGACTTAGGAAGGAAGACTGGCGCGCTGTTGTCATTGGTCATTCGTCACTGGTTATTTGGTTCTTTCCGGTGTGAGTTGGTTCCGGCCCTTTCGCTCTTAGAAAAGCCTTCGCACATGTCACAAGCCGCGTCCGTTGAATGGTGGAACAAGTCGTTGTCCGAGGTCGGGCTGCACGGCATGGATAAGCTCGTCGATTCGTCGGGGAGTTGGGACGCGCTGCTGCAATCGGGGCGAGAAGACCTCGCCCGCGCGCTGTCGCTCACCGAGATGACGACCGGACGGGATCGGGCTGTGCTGGAGATCGGCTGCGGCGTCGGACGAATCTCGCTCGCACTTGCCGATCACTTCGGTCGCGTGATCGGCGTCGATGTCGCTCCGACATTGATCGAGGAAGCTCAACGTCGCAACACGCGGGAGAACGTCACGTTCGAAGTCTGCGACGGGACGCGGATTCGCCCGAACGAAGCCGACACCAACTCGGCCTTCTGTGACACTGTCTTCTCCTACGAAGTCCTCTACTACTTGAACGGCGCGTCGCTGACGACCTATCTCGAAGATGCGTTCGCGTTGCTCAGCAGCGGCGGTCAGTTGGTGTTTCATCTCAACATGGAACCGATTCGGCTGACGACGCGGCTCAGCTTCTTGTTTCGCCGCGCGTTGTATGCCTGCGGGATCAAGCAGTTCCGAGGCTGGCCCACCGGCGCAGGACTGAAGCGGTACTACCACTCCGAAGCGTGGCTTA
>JAYVOX010000122.1:0-2534 GCA_043757695.1 Schlesneria sp. | reverse complement strand
GGCAAGGCGTCTCGCAACTGACGTACGATCAGCGGATCGCCGAGATACGGATGGAAGTCCTTCACGAGAAAGACATGCTCCACTGGGAACGCGGCCATCTGCGACACCAGCAGTTGTGCGGAGGGAGCTTCGTACTCGTCGCCAGTCGCGGACGGTTGTAACCCCTGAGTGATGGTCCACGTCACGAGTCCTCGCTCCAGTTCGAGGACCAATTCGGCCAACTCGCGTTCCCATCGGTCCTCTTCCCAAGTCTTGAGAAAGAGCAACGGGTATCCGGCTTGAATGCGGGAACGGAGATCAGTGAGAACGGCTTCGGTGTTCATAGTGGTGGGGCTTGGGAGTTACGGATTGGAACGTCGCGTTGAAGGTTTAGGATTGCTCAGCAGATGAAGGCGTCGATTCGCGAAACGACTTCGTGAGTCGCGCCACGCGGACGGCGCGCGACTTCTCACTTGCTTTGAGAGACTTCCAATCCGACAGAAACTGGCTCGCTTCATCCCAAACGAGGCCCAACTCATCGTGAGCGAATCGCGTTACCGCTGACTGGTTTCCATGGGCCATGTGGCTGTCTAGTAATTGAACGATCGTTTCGATTTGTCCAGACGTTCCAGTAGAGAGAAATTCTTGAATGTTTGGCGGAAGGCAGGACTCACCAAATTGATTGACCAAGACTCCGGCCAACGATTCCACGAGGCACATTACCGAGTCCAACGCTTGCTCTGTTCGGCGATGCCGTGCTGCAAGAATGCCGACGGGCACAACAACCATTTGAATTCCTCCTCAGGCCAAGGTTCTCTCGAATCAAAATTTCGCCGAATTGTGTTTGACCAAACAAGGGGGTGACTATGTGATCACCACGCCCTTCTTGAGGATCAGATTCGCGTAGATCGCGGTCTCACCGGTGGCGACGATGGCGTAGGCCGAGCGGGCGAAGTCGTAGAAACGGAAGCGTTCGACGGGTCTCAACTCGATCTCACGGCCTTCGTGCTTGGTGAGCAACCGGCGGTACTCGGACCAGATCGGTGGCTCGGGCGTCGTCGAATCGACAGGCTCCATCACGCTGGCGGGATGATCGACGAACGTGTCGAGCGGAAAGAATGTCAGGATGGCATCGAGCAGTTCTGGGACGCCGTGTCCGTCGGCCCGCACGATTCGCGGCGTGTGAGACTCCGCCGGGAAGTTGCCGTCAGCCAACACGATCTCATCGCCGTGTCCCATGCGCATCAACGTCGCCATCAGTTCGGGAGAGATGCAGGGGGGAATTTGTTTCAGCATGGAGGAGGTTCTACTTCAGGGTGAGTTGATGGTGAACACGATCAGCAATGTTCTGAAAGCCGGAGCACGGATGGAAAACGAGGACCACCGAAATGGCAGGTCTTCTCAGGGGCATAACAGATGGCTGGCCGAAGGTTGGTTTGAGCAGCCGATTGGAGCGTATGCGGTTTCGGGCCGGATGATAGCCGTGACGGGACACACACCAAAGCCCGTCGCCATCGTTAATTGGTGGTCAGATTCCCCTGGATTTGAATCGCGAAACGATGTCAGCTAATACCTGCGGGCATCAGCCCAATGGCACTTACTTTAGATTTGTGAGTGGCACGGCGCTAACCGCCGGTGCCGGTTTTACAAGTCTGTTCCCCTCTCACCGGCCGCTGGTGCCACATCTCGCAAATA
This sequence comes from Schlesneria sp., assembly GCA_043757695.1. Classification (GTDB taxonomy): domain Bacteria; phylum Planctomycetota; class Planctomycetia; order Planctomycetales; family Planctomycetaceae; genus Schlesneria. The sequence goes on along the minus strand of JAYVOX010000122.1, from coordinate 860 downwards.
GAATTTCAAGATACGAACAACTTACCACTACGCCAGCTAAACCACCCGGATTTACTCGGTGTTTTGGCCGAAAACACGCAAGCACTTCGCAGATACCGCCGGTTTTGCAGAGGTGGGCGAAGGTGCGTTCGACCACCTCGCCGCGCTGGGGTAAGAGTTGTGTGCCCCGATCACTCGTGACTCGGTCGTGGTTGGCGTCCAATGCGGACTTCCCTGCGTCGGGCTTGTCGTCCCAGCGTCGCTGGCCGTGGACTTTGGGTTCGGAGTAGGACGTGGCGAGGTCTCGGTCGGCACAGTCGGACAACGTTTCCAGTTTGCAGTAGCCCTTTGTCGGCCACGGTCTCTTGCACCCGGTCTTCGCCGGTGATGTCGATCACGGCGGCGATGGCGACATTGAGCGTGTCGCTGACCGTGGCCGAATCCGCGCGGTTGGTCGGCGTGATCTCCGCTGCGAGGATCGCGCTGGCCTCTAGGTCGATCGCGTTCTCGGCCGCTGTCTTCCGTAGTGAATGCGGGGCCAGATGCGTGCTGCCGTCTTTCATCTTCATGAAGCGGGCGTCGCCATCGGTCTTCAGCAGCGTCGAGTCCACGCCGACCGTCTTCCCCTTGAGCAGTCCGTGTTCATCGCCCCGCTTCAGCACGAACGCGAAGACCGCTTCGTACACGTCCAGCGGCAACCGGTCGCCAATCTTCGAGAGGTTGGAGTGATCGGGCGTCGCCTCGTTCAGAGCGAACTTCAGAAAGGTCCGCAGCGACAGACTGCCCTGACACCGCCAGGCGATCCCGCGCTGCGACTCGATGGCCTCGAAGTCGCCGATGAACAGCATCCGAAAATACCCGCCCGGCGCAATCGATGGCCG
>JAYVOX010000121.1:0-2536 GCA_043757695.1 Schlesneria sp. | reverse complement strand
ACGTTCACCAGAACGTGGAGGAAACTGCAAAACCCACGTTCTGGTGAACGTGGCTACGATTTGCTTCACATCAGTGATGAGTCAAGTCAATAGTTGCCAATGCTTTACCCATGACCGAGCGAGAGAGACACCGGCCGACCAAAGCTCCGGCAAGAATGGTGACACACAACGAAAAAGCCCCGGCTGACGATTCAGCCGGGGCTTCCTATTTTTCAGCGGCGAGCGTGCGACAACACGTTCGTCACGGAACCTGCGTGACCATTCGTCTCGTAATCGTGCTCATCATAATCACCAGCGCATCGGTCCCTGGCCCACCATTGACGTTCAACTGTCGCACCGCGCAAAGCGAGAGCGTTGCCGAATCCATGCCAGCTCCCAAATTGAGGCTGACGGTAGAAGCATCGACGCCCATGATCGTGATCGAGTCGTCGCCATCTCCCAAGGATGAATACAAACTCAACCTCCCCGTGTGATTGATCGGAGAGATCGTGTCGCTGTTATTCAATTTCGTGCCATTGGCCCCGGTCACAATCAGTTGCCCCGATTGCAACTTCACCGTGACGGTATTTCCCTTGGCATCGCCAGTGAGAACCAATGTTTTTGTCCGCGCGGTGTAGTTGACCGTGACGTTGCTACTTTCCGGAGGGGGCGGTGGGGGATTTGACCCGGCGGGGACGGACCCGGTGATCTGATACTGGCCAAGGCTGCCGTAGTCGGTATAGCCGGTGCCGAGCGGGTCTCCCTTAGAGACACCTTCAATCTTCACGTAATAATTTCCGGCGGCGACGGTTTGATTGATGGACGCCGTGAGTAAATCGGCAGGGTTGCTGGACTCGATCAACATTTCGGCTTGGTTGTAGAGTTCCATCCGGATGTCGAGCATCGTGTTCTCCGGTCCCCCTCGCGCAGCGAGCGTCAGCGCCCCGGCACCAGCGGAGATCAGGAACCAATCTTCATCAGCCCGCCGCTCGATCACCCCCTTCTGGTTGATGTTCAGTACTCCAGAGACAGTGGCCCCAGCAATCGGAGCCGCAGTGGCCAGAGTGCTGGCGACCTCATCCACGCGCAGCCCAAAACCGTTCGGCGATCCAAATCCGTTATTCGTGGGGTGAGTGATGATCGACAAATCGTCCTCTTGGTTGTTCGCAGACGCGTACTCGCCCTTACTCCACTGAACGAGGTTCGAGTAGTAGCCCACTCCCATGTGAGGTGCCCAAGCGGTATCGCCAGCTCCGTGCCCTTCGTAATACTCCTCACTCGGACTAATGCGTCCGTCATGCTCCAAACCGAGCGTATGCCCCACCTCATGCACCGTCGCGTCGGCAATGAACTTCGCCTCTCCCGCTCCGACAATAAACACGAACGCCGGAGTATCCTGACTCGAATCAAAGCTACCGAGGAACGCGACCCCGCCTGCACCAGGCGCGGGTGACGGACTTGAGTCTCCAATACAAACGCGAACGCCCCAGCGTGTGTCGCCGCTACCGGACTTCATCAAGTCGGCGACCGGTGGCTGCTGTGTCGTGACATCCACATCGAATGGCGAATAGCACTCCGAGACTCTCTGCCAAATCTCTTGGAACTGAGTCAACTCGTTGTCGGAAAACGACGCGCCCCCTTCAAAGGAATAGGGGAAAGTCGTGATCGTATTGCCCCCCGAGTTCCAATCGGTTCCCGTCGTGGCATGTCCGTCGAAATCCAAATAGATGACCTTGGTGGCACTCGGCCGACTGTGCAGTAAAAACGTATTTGCCAACGGAAACTGAGGCGCCTGTGCCACGCGGGGAATCTTCGCTGCTCCAGTCCGCTTCGTGTCCGGATACGGGATCGCACACACGTTGGTGCGGCAATCGTAGCCCAGCGTGCTGAACGAATGCCGATCCGCAGAACACCGCGAGGAATTCCCCGTTGCCGCGCAGGGATTTGTTTCCTCGGGAAACGTCGTCGTCATCAGGCAGGCCAACGACAACACGCCTGCAGTGATACGGCGACGAGCCTGCCGTTCATTCAAACGAACGGCGTCAGAAAATGGCTGGAACAGGTTCAAGAACACGTCGTGATCCTCAATGGAAATGGGGGGGAGCTGAAACAGAACCTCGGAATGGAGCGAGATTCTGGCTAGGCAGACCTCGATTTTGCAATCCCAAAAAACCTGTTCCGCCAAATTGGATCGAAACAGGCAGACCAGTTTTGTCCGGAACGGTCGCATCAATCGCTGCCTAAGGACCGGCGCAGGAATTACTGGCGGTGTTATCGCGTCAGGTCGCGATCGTTTTATTTCGACTGAGAGTCAGCGGTCAAACACTTCAGTCTTAAACCACGATGGCCTTCATTCGTGGTCCGGCTTTGCATCCGTGCGGTCTCTGCACTTGGAAAAGAGGAAATCGCACGGATGGCAAAACCGGGGCACGGATGAACCAAGAAGAGCGGAACAGATTCGGCAGCTCAGATGCTGTCCGAAAAGCCAAGCGTCGCCAAGTTGATGGAGTCAATGAAGTTGGGTGCCACGGTCATGGCTTTGCATGGCAGTGTCTTC
>JAYVOX010000120.1:0-2536 GCA_043757695.1 Schlesneria sp. | reverse complement strand
AGGTCTGATCGACCATCTCGGTCACTTGGTTGTGAACGACGTACTTCTCTTCGCGAGATCGGGCTTCGTTCTCGTTGTAAGCAACCGTTCGTGAACGGGACTCGGTGCGTGGCACCTGACGGCTAACGGTGTACTTGCGTTCCCGTTGCTCTTGCTTGTACTCGGTCACTCGAACCTTGCGGGTTTCCGTGACCATCACCGGCTCCATCACGGTCTGTTCGACCATGGCGGGAGCACACGCTGGTGCGGCGGCGGGAGCGCACGCGCTCGGCATTGCCGAACAGCTCGGAGCGGGTGCACAGCACGACGCCACCGGCTGACAACAACGCGAGCGTCGCCCATGTCCAGCCTCAGAGACCGACGCCGTCCCCAGCACGGACAGCGTCATCAAAAACAGACCCCAACGATTTGCCATAAAACATTCCCCCTCGCAACACGCACCCAAAACCCTTGGACCCCCCAAGAGTTCACCATGACTCTAGCGACAAAATGTCGAAAACATCCGATTGCGCTATGTGGGCAGGATAGTAGGTCTGGTGACAACCCGTGTCCAGCAGCAAAATGGGCATTTTGTAGATTCAGTAGTGACCACAATGAGTGAGAGTATTCAGACGTTTCGGTTCTCGTTTCGGCCAGTCAAACTCGTAACTCAACGAACATCCAAGACCTGATGAACCGAGGCGTGAGTCGAGAAAACAGGGCGTTTCTTAGCAGAGCGAGGCGAGCGATCCTCCGTGTCCAATCAGACCGCTCCCCAGTAATAGCACCACAAGGCGGCGACCTCGCGCATGAGGTAGTGCGGCAGATGCACTAAGTCGCGAGACTCAGTTGCGGGAACGGTCATCACGTCCCAGCCCGCTCGTCGGAAGCAGAGCTTGATCCGAGGCAAATGGTAGAAGTGACTCACGGCCAAGATGCGCGGAGTACCACCTTGCCAATCACGACGAACAGCGTTGTCCACAGTCTGCTGCGTGTTCAGTCCTTCTCGATCGACTTGAATGTCTGACGAGGGGACACCGAGTTGGATGGCCAGCGTGCGCATTGCGTCCGTCTCGTGAGTCGTCCCTTCGCCTGGCCCGCCTGAAAAGAGGAGCCGCTTTGCGAGGCCGTCGCGATGCAACTCGACCCCCGTCCGGACGCGATCAGCCAGCGCCATTGAGGGCGCTCCGTCGGCATGAACCAAGCATCCGAAGACGACGATCACGTCGGCCGATCGTCGGTAGTCGGTCTTGCCGAAGCAGTACATCTGAGCGAGCGGAAATAGGATCGCGGACAGGATCACTGCCACGAAGCAGGCACCCTGATCGAGACGACTCGACGAACGTGATTGAACCCGTTGTCCGATGCCCCAGAAGAGACTCGCGAGAACCAGCAGCATCGCGCCAGATAACGGCAGCGGAAATCCAGATCGAATCTCACCCGCAGCCACCAATCTCCAGAACGTCCACGCATTCGTCGCTGCAATAACCATCAATGCACCGAGAGCGACGCGCAGTCCCCATCCGCGCAGTGGCGCGAACGCCGGACGGACACCAAACGTCACGAGACCCAAGCCCATCGCGCCGAGGATGGCTCGCCTCAACGTGGCGTTCACGAATCGTAAGTCGATCCACCAGAGATTCGCATCGAATCCGGGATGTCGCAGTTCGCTGATCACATTCAACAGCGTGCAAGCACCCAAGAGGAGTGCGACGCCGCGCGTGATCGAGAATAGCAGTCGTACCGCTCCCGCGTGAGCCGCAGCCAATCGTCCCGCACCGGTCACGACTACAGGCGGCTCACGACTCATCGCGCGTTCCGTTGCCATTCGAGAAAGACGACTTGCATTCAAGACTTGCCGCTGCGGGTCACTCCGCGTTGCCGCATGCGGAGCAGCGGTGCGCGAGATCACATTTCGTCGTGGTATTGGATCAAGCTGCACACGTCGTAGTTGGCGAGCCGTCGGCGACCGTTCAAAAACGTCAACTCCACGAGAAACCCACAGCCGACGACCGTCGCTTGGCAACGTTCGGCCAACTTCAAGCATGCTTCGACGGTCCCTCCCGTCGCGAGCAGATCGTCAATTAAGAGGACTCGGCTCCCCGCATGGATCGCATCGACGTGCATCTCGAGCGCATCGCTGCCGTATTCGAGGTCGTACTCAAACCGGTGCGTCTGGTGCGGGAGCTTGCCCGGCTTGCGAACGGGGATGAAGGACGCACCGAGTTCCAGCGCGAGCGGCGCACCGAAGATGAAGCCGCGCGATTCTGCGGCGAGAATCGCGGTCGGTTTGGCATCACGAAAGTGATCGGCAAACTGACGAATGGCATGACCGAATGCCAGCGGCGCAGAGAGCAACGGCGTGATGTCTCGAAAGACAATGCCCGGCTTCGGGAAGTCGGGAACGTTGCGGATGTACTCTTTCAGGTCCATAGCTTTCATCTCCACAGTTTTGAATTTTGCTGACTCTACCGGATTGCAGGTGTGTGAATGCCGCCCGTATTTGCCCCACCGGGCAACGCCGTTAACCATTTTTACAATCCATTGGCAAATAGCG
>JAYVOX010000119.1:0-9358 GCA_043757695.1 Schlesneria sp. | reverse complement strand
TAAGTCTTCGCGCAGGAATGATTGTCATCGGACTGGTAAGACCAGAAGTCGATGCCTTTCTAACGGCTGCTTTCGCGGAGTTCCGACTTACTTCAGATCGAAGTTGAACGTCCTGCTGGACGGGCTAACTTCCACGGACAACTCCGAACGTTTGCCGAATTTTTCAGGCACGATCTCCTTAGCCGATTCGGATTTGAGGGCCTGCTTTTCGGAACTGTTCTCGCCCCCTTCTTCCGAAGTGTTCAGGCCGAGAATCTTGCGTGCGGTACTGATCCGAACAATTTTCTTGCCAGGCTTCACACCCCACTTGTCGGAGTCGATTCGCAATTTGTAGTTGCCGTTGGCATCCGTTAGCCCATACGAAAACGTTCCATCTTGAGCATCGTCAAATGTGATCACCGCCTTCGTCAACGGCTGACCATTCAATGTGACCCGGCCACTGACTACCACGAGTCCAAGTGTACGATAGTTTGCAGTGGGCTTGGGTTCACAGCCACTCGTGATCGCGAACGTCAACGAGTAGAAACACACAACCAAACGGCTCTGCCTGTTCATCACTGCTCCTCATCGCACTCGATTTGACTTTGGTTACTGAAGACTTGGCCAGAACGACATCACGAACGAGACCTATGCATCGGCCTCAGAATTCGCCGATGACCTCGCCACCCGCGCGAGTGGCCAACTTGCGATAGAGCTGGAGATCGACGCTGTCGGAGATGAATCTCACGGTGCCATCGGCCATCGTGAAGTGGGCACCGCCGACGTGCCAACTTCCAAAGGACATCTCCATGATGACGCCATTCACCGTTGGATCGCGACGGCTGTTGATCCGACCGAAGGTGCTTCCCACGAGTTCGGAATACTCCGTACCGCCGATGCCTCCCAAGACCCACGTTCCCGTTTGCGGCGAGCCGATCTGCCAGTAGTCCATCGTTTGGCCATCTTTGGTGTAGTTCGGGTCGGTAAAGGACTCACCGATCAACATCGTGTTGGACGTTCCATCGGTGATGTCGCTCATCCGAATACTGCTGCAACCGAAGAACAGGCCGTCGTGGCTGGCCTGTTCCAATGCGACCGTGGTGCCGCTGCCGGCCGGGATGGTCGAAGCATCGTCAGAGGCGGCAATCGACGAGGCCACGCCGCGATAGCTCACCGGAGAGCGCCCCGGAATGCTGGCGTTGTCCATGTGTTCGGGGACAGCCATGCTCGGGCAGCGAAAGGCGGGGATGACCTGTTCACAGGCGGTCAGATTGGGAGAACCGATGGCGTCCCAATTTCCCATGCCGTTCTCTTGCCAGATCAGAGTGCTGTAGAGGTTGGCTCGTTCAATCTGTGGCAGGATCATGGCGTGCCATCCAGTCTCCAGCTCGTCCCATCCGAAGGGGAAAACACCGTGAGTGTCGTGGTAGTTGTGCATGGCCAAGCCGATTTGCTTCAGATTGTTTTTGCACTGCGTTCGACGTGCGGCCTCGCGTGCTTGCTGGACAGCGGGAAGTAGCAGGGCGATTAGCACCGCGATGATCGCGAGCACCACGAGTAACTCAATTAACGTAAAGGCTCGACGGCGCGTGGATGCTGAATCAGAAAGCCTGACTAATTTGAATGGCATGGCTGACTCCCTAATCGAAGTTCAAATCAAGTTGATCGGCGCGAACGTGCCAACACCATGTTGAGCAGTCCAATCGCTGGCCGTTGGATGTCTGTGAAATCGTGTTGAACGTACCGCGAATCCTTCGAGTATCAATGGATTGCACTTGTTCGGGTCCGCTTCCAGAATACGGGCCACACATTCCCGCAGGACTTCTCAGACTTCGAATGGCTCACTTCACTCCGCACTTGCAGATGGATCGTTTGGCATGACTCAACGGATGATCGGCCCCTTTGAAGTCGGAGACCGGATCGGCGTCGGCGGGATGGGGATCGTTTACCGCGCGACGTACACCAAGAACGGTGCCCCGGTCGCACTCAAGATTCTCTCGCCCGAGTTCTCCGATACCGAATCGCTGCAGCGCCGCTTCGAGCGTGAAGTGTCGATTCTCAAGAAGCTCCAGCACCCGCACATCGTCCGCTATTACGGCGGCGGCAAGTTCGGGACGCAGCGTTTCTACGCGATGGAACTCGTCACGGGCGGTTCGGTCGAAGACCTGTTGAAGATCAAGAAGAAGCTGCCGTGGGAAGAGGCTCTCAACATCGCGTTGCAGGTGGCAAAAGCTCTCGAACACGCTCACGAAGCGGGGGTCATTCATCGCGATCTCAAGCCCGGCAACTTGCTACTGACCAAAGATGGCACGATGAAGCTGACCGACTTCGGCATCGCTCGCGACACCACCGCCACCGCCTTGACGGCCGCCGGAAAGACGGTCGGTACGTATGCCTATATGGCCCCCGAGCAGATTCGCGGGAAGCCTCCCGTCGATAAGAAGACCGACCTGTACGCGCTCGGTTGCGTGCTGTTCGAGATGATTTCGGGAGAGACGCCGTTCCAGTGCGAGAATCAGGGCGAGATGCTGATGATGCACCTGCAAGAAGAGCCGCCTCGGATCACGTCGCTCATTCCCGAGTGCCCGCAGCTTGTGGAAGACCTGATCTTTCATCTGCTGGAAAAGGATCCGCAAGAGCGTCCCTACGATGCTCTCGATGTTCAGACGAAGATCGAAGGAGTGCTACGCAAAGTCACCGAGCAACAGAGCTTGGCGGCTCAGGCATTTCAGGCCGCAACGGCCTCGACCGTCATCGCCAGCGCGCGAGACATCGAAGACCTCAGCAAATCCACGCTCGGGAAGCCCAAGAAGAAAAAGAAGAAAAAGGACAACAGCCCGTTCTATGAGCGGGTCTGGTTTTTGGGGACATGCTTGGGACTGCTTGTCGTGGGCATCTCGTGGACGCTGTGGAGTGCGTGGTGGCCGAGTGAAGACGCCCTGCTGGCGCGGGCCGAACAACTGCTGAAGTCCCAGTTCACGCTCGATCATGTTCGGGCGCGAGACGGCCAACTCAAGCCGCTCTTGGAACGATTTCCCGGTGGCAAACATTCGGATCGAGCGCAGACGCTGATCGTCGATGTCGATAAGGAAGAAACGCTCGGCAAAATGCGGGCGCGAGTCAAACTCAGACAGCCTCCGCTCAACGAAGCCGAACTTCAATTCCTCAAAGCGGAGAAGTTCCTGCAGTTTCGCGATCGCGTCACCGCACTCCGCAAGTACCGTTCGATCGTCGATCTGTTCAAGGCCAAGGCTGAGTTCCGCATCTACGTTTTGCTGGCTCAAGATGAAGTGGACAAGATCGTGGCCGAATCGGGAGATGAGACGTTGGCCTCGTTCCTGAACACGCGACTCAAAGATGCCGAGACCTCCAAATCGAACGGCAAGCTGAGTGAAGCCGAAGAGGTTTGGACCAGCATCAAATCGCTGTACGAAGACAACGAAGAGGCTGCGGGTCACGTCGCCTTTGCCAGAAAACGGCTCGCCGATCCCAACGCCAATCCGGGGCCGCTGCCAAAACTCGATACGCGGTCGAAAGCCAATTAGCCGCCCGTGGAAAAACGTCGCTTGGACGCCCTCGTCCGAGCGAAACTCAACTGGAAACGGACGGACGAGGCGTCCATCCTACAGTTCTTCAACAGGTGGTTAGGCGCGTGTCCGGTCTACGGTTGGGATGCGAACTCCTGCCGGTCGCACGGGCGCCGTGTGACCGTACATTGGTGCCGTTTCGTCCAGTGGCCATGTCTGGCACGCGGGACGCAACGACTTTCACAAAACCTCAACCAACAGGATCGAGACGATGGGCGGGGCAGACCATGAGGACGAGTGCGAGGGGATTCGGGGCACCGAAGTTGGGAGTACCGACAGTGACCACACGGGAGAATCACACCGGGCGACGGAGCAAGAAGAAGCTCAAGTCGTCGAGGCATGGCTCACCGGAAAGTACCCGACCCGAGAACGCTGCCTGAAGGCGATCGGTTTGGAAAGACTCAACAACGCGGCGTTCTGGAAGAGAGTCAAGCGGGCCATCGACCGAACGAGCCGTCGAACCAACAAGTGAGAGGCAGTCCGAGAAGCCCTCTTTTGGCAACTCCCCGAAGAGTTTCAAGTTGGGTGCCACGGTCACGGCTTTGCGTGGCCGTGCCGTCGCGACAACTGAAGCGCGGCCACGCAAAGCCGTGACCGTGGCGCGCTAAAAACAAGCCTTTTCTTTCCGAATAGCCGCTGAATGGCGTTTCTTCGGTGAGCCTCCGAGTTCAGCGGTTCACTGCGCGGGACGACCTGCGTCGAACATCAGCTCCACATCGGCAGGTTTGAGAACTCGGTTCAGGATCACGACTTCGTCGATCAGCCCTTTCCAATAGCGAAAGTCCTTGTTGCCGAACTTCTCGGAGTTGGCACCGATCATCACCGCGTGCTGGTTGACTTTGGGAGGGCCGATCTTGGTGACTCCTTCAAGCTGCCCGTCGAGGTACAGCGTCAGTGTGGGACGATTCGCACTGAAGTCGTAGACGCCCACCGCCCAATGCCATTTGCCATCCGTGACCGCAGTCAATCCTTCAATCCGCGCGAAGGGATGAGCCAACTTCTCGGCCGACGAGGCCTCTGGTGGCAGATAGTTGTTCATGGCCAATTGCAGGGTGTTCTTCTCATTATCGCGTTGCAGTCGCCACGCGCTGTCCCCTTTGCTGACGATCGTTTGATGAGCCGCATCGAACTCAGTCGCCTTAAACCACGCGGCCACGGTGAACGAGGTCGTGAAGTTGCAGTTGCTCGAATCGCCATCGCCCAGCGCGACGTAGTGCCCCGATCCCTTGCCATCAAATTGCAGAGCCGACTTCTGCGGGAATCGCCCGGGAACCCAACGCGCTCCGCCGTGAACCTTGCCATTCATCGCACCGAACTTGGGCGAGACGGCCTGACTGTACAACGCGTCCTGGCCATCCTTGTCTCCGCTGAACGTGTAGTACGCGATCAGGTCGGGATCCTTGCGCAACTCTTCCGAGTACGCCTTCCAACGGTCGTAAGAGGGCGGGCCGAGTTGAACCGAAGCAGCTCCGTTGCCGGTTGAAACGAGTTCCTCCAACGTCATCGCCATGACGAGTGGTGCCGTCTTGTCCGGCCCCTTCACCAGTTCAACCGACGTGATGCGATCCGTTCGCCTGGGGTAAATGCTGAGGAACCGCATCTGTTGATCGCCGGCCTCAAAGGCGAACTTGCTGCCCGAAACATCCACGCGATAGATGTAGTCGGCAAAGTGTTCGCCGTTGATCAGCTCGTGATTCTCGAGGCCCCCGTCGGCATAAGTCAGCCGCACGATCATCGAGACCGTCCCTTTGGGCTGCGACGGGAAGCAGTAACCACCGACGCCGCTCAAGAGGTGAATCGCCTTCGCCGAGAAGCTCACGGGGACGCTGACCGACTTCGGCTTTTGTGGTGCCTGCTTGCCCAACCCTCCCTGCAACATCACCACGTTCGACGTATTGGCTCCCTGCGGATCGATCAGCGTGAACGGAACGCCCTCGATTTCCTTGGAAGTCCAGGTGGGCAAGACGAGGCGTTCCAGGATGTTGTTTTCTTCGTTGAACATCCCGCGCGTACTGATGGTGTTGGCCACGTGTTCGAGTGGAATGCGGATGAATCGCCCGCGCCGGGTGGACGGTGAGGGCAAGCCTCCGTTCTGCGTTCCAGACGAGGTCGTCACCGCGAGAGCGGTCTGATTCGAGCGGCCACCCGACATGAAGATCACCAGTCCGGCAATCGCCACGACAGTCGTCAATCCGCCACCAAGCAGCATCAGAAACTTGGCGTCGCCTCCACTCCCCTCATTCGATTTGATCGGCGTCTTTCGGATTCGTCGCCGAGCGGAAGGGAGTTCAGGCAGATCGGCGAAGTCCTCTTCGTCTCGATTCGCCCGATTCGGCACGATCACGATCGCGCTTTGTGGCCCCTTCCGCGCAAGGACACGCGGTGTCCTAGTCGTGCTCGCCAGAGCGGTCACGGGCAGTTCCTTCGGTGACACCTGTGAAGGCATCCGCTTCACGATGGCATTCGTGGCGACCGGCTCGGCGGCGAGTTTCATCGAAGCCACGCCCGTTGACTGCATCGAAGCGACACCCGTTGACTGCATCGAAGCGACACCCGTTGAACCGGCCATCCCACTCGCCACCTTGAGCGGCGCGAGGACTCCCGACAGGTGGCCTCGCACATTAATCTGATTCACTTCCGGGCCGCGGCCGAGCAGCGGACTGAACGTCGCGCGGGGATGCTTGACCGCAGACAAGTCGTACGGCTGAGTCTTCTTCACCGCGAATGGCTTCAGCGCCGCCATCAACTCGTTCGGAGTTTGGAAGCGATCATCCGCCTTCTTCGCCAGCAGCTTGAGGACAATCTGTTCCAACTCCTCGGGGATGTCGCTCTTCAACTGACGCACCGGCGTTGGGGCCACGGACTGATGCTTGAGCAGCTTTTCAGCGCTGCTCGTACCCTCAAATGGAATCTTCCCGGTCAGCATGAAGTGCAGCACGCCGCCGAGGCTATACAAGTCCGCTCGGGTATCGACACGATGACTGTTGATCGCCTGCTCGGGTGCCATGTAGTCCACGGTACCGACCTGGTCTTGTGCTGAGGTCAACGAATCGTTCCGAGTGCATTGCTTGGTCATGACCAAGCCCAGATCGAGAATCTTCACCGTGCCCGTGGTGTCGATCAACAAGTTACCCGGCTTGATGTCGCGGTGAACGAACTTCGCCATGCGCGCTGCTTCCAACCCCGCTGCGGCCTGCATCGCATAGTCGGCCGCTTGCGGCCAATCGACCGAGCCGAACTTGGCCACTTGCCGATCAACATCAATCCCTTCGACGTACTCCATGCTGATGAACGGAATGTCTTCGATCTCGTCGAAGTCGTACGCCTGGATGATATTCGTGTGTGAGAGTTGGGCGACGGCTCGCGCCTCACGCTTGAAGCGGGCCAGTGCGTCGTCTTTGCTCTTGGAAATGCGACCGATCACTTTTAACGCGACCAGTCGATTCATCGTGATCTGCTCGGCCAAGTACACCATCCCCATGCCCCCTTGCCCGAGGATATCCAGCAACCGGTACTTGCCGAGATAGAAGCCATCCGCCTTCCCCGACAGCAGCCTCAACGCCTGATACGCCGACAGCAGTTGGCTCTTCACCAACGACTTCGCGACCTTGGAGGCGTCGTGCTGCTCTGCTCCCAGTGTCGGAATTTGCTCAAGGACCTTCTGCATGAGCGATCCGCGCAGAAGCTGGCTTTGCTCCAGCAGCGCGAGAAACTCGTCGATAGACGAAGTCACAACTGGCATGAGTCTGTTCCGTGAGAGAGAGAAGAACGCCGTGGTTCAATTCTGAAGATCGCCACGAATGAGCCACACCGAAAAATCAGTGGCACGTAGCGGCTCAAACCTCAGACTTCTTCTCAAAGCAAAGAGCTTGCCATTCGACCCGTTCGTGGCAACCCGTAATTCCCAATCGCGGCAACCACTGCGGTCGGCACAATCAGATCAGGAATCAGCCTGCTTGAAGCGATTGTTCACGCGGCGATGGCCTCGCGGTGCCAGCCACGTCATTTGACGAGAACAACGATTCTCACAGCGTGTCGCGAACGGCGAACCGTGACGTTGCCCCAAGTGTGCGCCCTCCGACTTGGCTTTGACCATCGTGTCGCGGCGACAACGAACCCGCTTGGTGGAAGCGATGCGCCGCGATCACGCGTCGGCGGATCCGCATCGAGCTTTGCAAACAGTAGCGACACGCTCGGTCACTCGGCACACGAGACTGAGATCGCAACCGACCCCCGTGGAAGCCACCCGCAACCGGCCAGTTTTCATCGGTCGCCTCATTGCCGCACTCGTTCCGCCGTTGCTGCTGCGAATTTCAGAACGGCTCCATGGGCAGACTTTGCAGCCACTGGTTTCGCACGGGGATCAGCCGTTGAAGCACGTTGACCAAGACTTCCGGCGGTGATGCCATCGCATCAATTTGCGAAATGATCTCTGGCGGATAATCGCTAATAACCGGCTCGGACTCCCGGCGGTAGACCTCGAATCGCGTGCGGATCACTTCCTCATTGGCATCGTCAGACCGGTTGTCACGGATCGCGCGGCGCTTGATGCGGTCGATCATCTTGTCGAGGTCGGCACAAACCAGATGGATGATGTGTAGGACGTTGATCGTGTCCTTTAACATCTCAATTTGAATTGGATTGCGCGGGATACCATCGAGAATCAACAGTTCATCCGGCGGCTTATAGCGTGAGATGGCGATGTGGCCGAGCAGCGACTTCTTCCAAATTTTGACGGTCAGTTCATCCGGAACCAATTGTCCTCGCGAACTGAATTCGTAAATCTCGCGGCCTTCCGGAGAGTTGATGTTCAACGAGCGAAAAACATCGCCACAAGACAGATGATAAAACCCTGGTATCTGTCCCAAGATCGTCCCTTGTGTGCCCTTGCCAACACCCGGTGCGCCAAACAGAAGAATCGTGGGGTGACGTCCATCAAACATGAATGGTTGCTCCAGCCGGTGTTTTGGAAAGGTCACACGACGCCGAATAAACGAGGCAGCAAAATAGTAGCCGCGCCAGCAAAGCGGCTCGATTCAAACGAAAACGACCATCGGCTATGCCGCCCACTGGGAAGCAAACCGGTCTGAGGTGTGAACCACCCGAAGATGTCGCGACTCCAAAAAAGAAAGGCGTCCCTCGTCGAGGCGACGCCTTGTCGAAACCTATTCCAACCGCAACGACATCAGCGGGACATGAACGCTACGACGCGACCGATTTGGACATCCGGTACGGTCGAATCCGAGTAAGTTGGCAGAGCCTGAACTCGCGCTTCCAGATCCTTGGCGTCGAAGGAAATCCAATCAACAGATTGCCGCGAAGCGCTGTCCACAACTTCGCGATACATCTTGCGGACGTTCGGGCGATTGCGAAGAGTGATCACGTCACCGGGTTCGACAAAGATCGAAGGTTTGTTGATCGTCTTGCCATTCAATTGGAAGTGGCGATGAACGACACCCTGCCGGGCTTGCATTCGCGTCACCGTGAAGCCAGCTCGGCGAATCACGTTGTCGAGCCGACGCTCACACATGACGAGCAGCAACTCTCCCGTGTTTCCCTTCTGAGCGCGCGCCTTGGAAAAATACCGACGGAGTTGAGCTTCCCGCATTCCGTAGTGGTACTTGATCTTCTGCTTGTCAGCCAAAGCCTCACCGTACACGGTCAGCTTGCGACGACGTTGAGACATGCCCGGTGGATTAGGACGCTTATCCAGCGCCTTCGCAGCACCGTGGTTCTCAAACACCATCGAACCAAGTCGTCGATTGATTCGACCCTTGGGACCCGTATAACGA
>JAYVOX010000118.1:0-9360 GCA_043757695.1 Schlesneria sp. | reverse complement strand
CATCGGCTTCGTCAGCGACACGCTCAACGTCACCGTACCGGAATAGGGATACGTTGGACGGGCGGCACTGGCGCCTGCTTTGAGCCGCCAGTGAGATTGGGTGACACTGGCGAGCGAAGCTTCTCGCCAGTGTCACCCAGCGGCATGAGGCCGCGCGGGCTATCTCATCACGAGCGATCGAAGCCACAACCGACAATTGTTGCTTGACGTGCCAAGAAATCAGCAGCATTCTCTCGTTCGAACCAGTGAGTCGCCCGGCGACTGAGACGTACTAGTGCGTCTGGCACGCTAAATAATCGGGTAGCTGCACTCGCCAGAGTGCGGGATTCCCACGTTGTGGCGAACATGGCTACCCCGAAATTTAGCATGGACGAGGCACTAGGCCGCGTGCGGCTCACTTCACTGTTATGCGGCAGAAACACGACATCCTGCCTCCCGTGGCCTGCAATCGAGGGGCGGCTTCCGTGCCGCCAATTTCACCATGAGTGCCAAGAAAACGATTTACGTCGCAGTCGTTCTCGTAGCTACCGCAGCACTCGCGCTAGCTGCCGTCTTTGCGTACGCGCGTGTAATGGGCAATCGCCCATACTTCGATGGAACGACCGCGAATCCAAAGCAACGCTCGACGGAAGAGATTGCCGCTGCATGCAAGGGGCACATTGATGCCGCGTTCACAGAAGCTCAGCAGGTAACGGCCACACGCGCCAACGAGTTCTCGAACTTCATTCTAAGCAAGAAGAAGGGATCGCGACCGTTCGCCGAAAACGTGACTTCATGGTACGGGAAATGGCGAGCGGCAAAGCCATACCTCTATTTCACCGATGGCGATGGGCACAAGAAATACGTTGAGGAGCTATTCGCGGCCCACATCTTCACAAAAGAGGAGCTTGGCGGTGGTCTTCAGCGAACAATTGAAGCCGCCGTTTTGGATATGGAGGCCATCCAGAATCGCTTGGCAGTCAAACTCAACCAAGAGATCACCGCATCACAGTCAGCAACTGTTAATGACTCCGCCATCGCTGCCGAGTTTCGCAAGTCCATCGAGCGGATTGTGGCAACGTCACAATGGGACGCGCAGAAGACAGCTGGGGCGTTGGTTGTCGGTGAGGCTGTCAGTGTCGTCGCAACGCAGGTACTGATTCGTCTCGGTGTTTCTGCGGGAATCTTGGGCGCAGGGGCAGCAAACGTGTGGTGGTCACTGGGTGCGTCCGTCGTAATCGGCGTTATTGTAGATGTCGTCTGGGAGTGGATCGACGATCCAACCGGAGATGTCGAGCGGGAAGTCAGTAAGGCCATCGACAATCTTGCCCAACAATGCAATTCAGCACTGTCTCAGGAACTGCAAAAGGTCAATCAGCAAAAACAAGAACTCTGGCTGAAGGCTTTCGCTGCGATGATCGTGTCCAAAAAATAGAGGCCGCCAACCATGTCATCCAATCACAAGAGTGTTCTCATAGCGGTGTTGTTCACACTCGGCATTGCGTTTCCGGCACCCCCGGCCCTCGCAGGCCCGACCACCACAGCGATTCGCGAGGCATCGGAGTTCATCCTGAAGACGTTCGGCAAAGGTGCCGCTGGTGAGACTGCCGAACAAATTGCTTTGAAGGCTACCAATGTACTCGCGAAGCACGGCGACGAATGCCTTCCCCTTTTGCGACGGTCGGGCCATGCGGGCTTTCAGGCATTGGAAGAGGCCGGTGAGCGAGCACCCGATGTGATAAAGCTCTTTGCCAAACGTGGCGATGAAGCGGTGTGGATTATCAGCCAGCCGAAGAAACTTACCATTTTTCTCAAACACGGCGACACCGCAGCAGAAGCATTACTCAAACATCCGGGAATCGCCGACGACTTGATTGGGAAATACGGAATTAACGCAGGCGGCGCGTTGACTCGTGTCTCGCGTACTCAAGCACAACGCCTTTCCATGATGGCCGCAGATGGCACGCTGGACGCGATGCCGCGTAAGGCAGAGCTTTTCGATGTCATTCGGAAGTACGGCGACGAAGCAATGGATTTTGTGTGGAAGAACAAGGGGTCGCTTGCCGTAGCAGCCGTCTTAGCCACGTTCTTGTCCGATCCACAGTCGTATATCTCCGGTGCCACGGAATTGATTGCCGATCCCGTGCTACGGCCTATCGCCCAGAACACGAATTGGACGCTTATTATTCTGGTCGGCTTGGGTGTTGTCTTTGCGCCGTTCATCGCCTTTTCGATCACGAAGACAATCGCGAGCATCCGTCGCGCCTCAACACAAGCCGCCCAACAAGCGGTTCAACGCGACACTGACAAGGTCGCGTAGGGCTGTTTCTATCGGCCAAATTTGACACACACCATAAATCGGCCGGTGGAACCGGCACTACGTCGCTTGGCACAGAGGAAAAACGGGATGGGTAAAGAAAATGAAGCCGCATGGACACCGGACGACGCGATCTGCGTTCATGCCATGCGCTGTCTCGACAATGGTAAGGCGACAGGGCCAAAGGAGATTGACCGAACGATTGCCCTTGGTCCAAACAGATACAAACCCAATCACCGCCTGGTTCAACGTGCAAAAATGGTCTTGGAGGCGGAATGTGGTCCCAACGCGGGATTTCTGCACCGACAGTCCATGCTCCTGCCAGCGTTGGCGATCGTGACGTTGGTGTGCTTTGCTTTTTTTGTCATTGGGAAGGGCGGCATCGGAAGTCCTCTGAAGGCCAACGAAAGCAAGGAATTGTCGCTGGTCTTGTTCATCCTTTTTGTGGGTGTCAATCTCGCTTCTATTTGCCTTTCCCTGTTTTTTTTGGCAGTGGGGGCTGTCAGTCACTGGATTGCCAAGTGGTCCGGTGCATCATCGGATGCCACAGCGCACGCAACGGATGAACCGTCATTTGTCTGGCGATTGTGGCAACTGTTTCAGCCTCTCAATTGGGTTCATTACGGTATCGCTCGCGCGCTGCGTGGTATTCGGACACTGATCGGTTGGTTGAAAAACGGAAAATGGTCGCCGGGGGAGACAAAATTTGCGAATGCCTTTCCCGACAGTGGCGTGAACAAGCATCAATCGCAATGGGTGTCTCTCACCGTTGCAGGTTGGACGCACGCGTTGTGGGCCATGGTTGCGATGGTCATTGTGGGTCAGATTTTGGTGACGTTTGGTAGTGAGCAATACACGTTTGTCTGGCGCGACAGCATTTCCACTGATGAGGACAAAGCGTGGTTGATTGAAATGAGCGGCAAGCCATTGTCTTGGATCGTTCCGGTTCCGGATCGGGACGACATTCGGTGGGTTCTCAACGAACGAATCGACTCACAATCGCCTGGTGGTGCGCCATTGAATCGAACCCTTGGTACTCCTCGCAGCCATTATCTCCCTGACGCTGCTGTTGTTGCCGCTAGCCAAGAATCAACGAGTGTTGGGCGTTCCAAATCCGAGCAGGCAAGGCGTACGCTGTGGAGCAGGTTTCTGGTGATGCTCGTGTTCATATCCGCAGTGCTCCCACGAGTATTGCTCTGCTGCGTGAGCCTGTTTCTTGCCGATTGCGCCCAACGCGGCATGAACCCGATCATCAACGATGATTACTACCGCGAGACGTTGAAGTTTTCCGATCCGACGGAGTGGGACGAGATCACCGATCCACCCGATCCAATTCTAAAACCGAAGCCTCCCGAAGAAGGTGGTCCAGACAAGCCTCCTCCTCCCGTAAAACCTAGCCCCCCCAAACAGGAACCGTCCGTCGTGACTTCGACGCAGGAACTTGGCCACGATTTGATCGTGTTGAGTTATGAAGCCCTTCTCAAGGAAGAAGACTTGCTGAACTTCTTACCGCTTCCCAAGGACTGCCGCGCCAGCAATTTGGGCAATGTGGACGGTGCGATACAGCGCAAAGAAATGTTGGATCGTTTGCCGCAGGTGTTGGCGGCTGACACGGCGGTGATTTTGTTCGTCCGTGCGGCTGGAATTGCGGACGGTTCATTCAACCAATTCATGTCGAAGCTGCGTCAATTGGTCGTCGGGAAGCCGGGCTTGATGGTCATTCTCACTCATCTGGACCGCCTGCGAGAACGGTGGTCGGGTGACGGTGCTCAGATGGAGATGCAATTGAAAGGATGGCGCGGTGCCTGCGCTGCGGCGGAGCAAATCGTGCAATTCGATCATGAACGGCCGACGCAAGGCAGTCGCAAGATGCTTGGGGAGCATCTACGCCTGTTCTTGGGAGACAGCGCCCCCAGCGCTCTGTCATCGACGCGACTCCACTTGGCGGACAAGTTCGACTTCGCTGCCCAGTACATTCGCGAGGCGGCGAAGCACGGCCTGGAGCGGACCGAAGCGGACGCCTGGCGCGAGGAAACCGTGGGCATCAGTCAACGACTGCGAAAGCTATACGATCAAGAAACGACGCTCCTCGAACAAAGCGTATCCAAACTGTGGGCGTCCAAGCCTCAGCTTCGCGAAGGCTTGAAAGAGCTGACGAATACGTTGAAGAACATGGTCCCGGATCCTGAGTCGGTGGCTCGCTGGGGCGGGAAGGCTGCGGTGCTGTTTGAGGTGTTCCGTAACTTGCCGACCCAGTGGGGCGTCGGTGGCGCACTGGCGGGACTGTGCGTCGGAGCGTTACCGGGCGCTGTGGCCTTGGCGACGCTCGCAACTCCTCTGGCGTTGCCCGTTGCCATGTATACGCTGGCTGGGCTGCCGGGATTCGGCGCTATCGGCGCCGGTCTGGGAGCGTCACTTCCGGTCGCGTGGAAAAAGCTCTTCCGCTCCACGGCGAACGCAGGAGTGAATGAATCATCCGATGTGGTGGAACCGGTCCCGGACCTGAATCTCGATGACCTCACACGTACCGCCATCCTCCTCGCGCTAGTGCTGGAACTTCAGGGCAACGCCAGCGTTGTGATCGCAGAGCAAATCAATTCCATCGTCGGGGACTTGCAGAACGGCCTGTTTGGCACCCTTGAACAAGTCGATCACGTCCTCGATCGAATCTGCGAGCGCCTTCACAAGTTGCAGGCGTGACAACGACTGAGATTGGAATCCCTGCCAAATCATGCACACATTCCCCGTTGGAACAGGTTCACCGCAAGATGATTGAGCTTCGCATCACAATTGCCGGACATATGAATCACGGAAAAACATCGATTGTCCGCACGCTGACTGATGACGTGATCTTCGGCGTCCCAAACACGGTCGAAGTCGCCTGTCGAAAAAAACAATCACCCGCTTTAGGAGGGTTGTTGAGCATCTTCGACACACCAGGTTTGGAACTCGCATCGACGGCTCTCGGATCGCTCAATGGAAAGCCAACGTTCGGCGGAGTTGTCAACTATTTTGAGGCACCGAAAACAAAACTGGACAAGAAGAAATTCGATCAGGAATTGGCAACACTCAGACAGATTCAGAGTAACACGGATGTCATTTTGTATGTGGTCGGACTCCATCAGCCACTCTTGCAGGACTACAAAGACGAATTCCACATCCTGCGGATCTCGGGCGTCCCGTTGATCCCGATTTTCAATTTCGTTGGTTGCAAGAACAACTCAAAGGAGGATTGGATTAAGTTCTTGACGTCCGAGGGTGCCTTTGAATTCACCGATTACGACGCACATGTTTGGGATCCCGCCAACGAAAAGAATCTGTGGAACCGTGTGAAGGGAAAGCTGCAAAACACGGCGAAAGAGGAACTTGTTGAAGCGTGGCGGGACACGCGTTTGCAGCGTGCGAAAGAAAAGGACGAAAAGGCGGCATCTGCGATAGTCGAGTTGCTGACGAAGGTTGCCGAAGTCCAAATTGCATGGCGGGAGGAGCCGACCGACGACACCGCAGCGAAAGAGGCGTTGGGAAAACAGTATCGTCTGGAGTTTGAAAGCAAAGTGAGGAAGATCGAAGTCGAGAAACTGACCTCCATTCTCGATGCATACGGGCTGAAGGTTGGCACGATACTTGATGCAATCAGTGCTGAACCGATTTTGATAGGCAGTAACGCTACGGTGAAATCTGTTCCGGATCTCTTTGGCAAAACGGTACTGCGCGACTTCGGACTTGGATTGGTTCCAGGTATCGTCTCAGGCGCAGTTGTCGGCGGCACGATCGATGCGTTCGTTGGAGGAGCCTCGTTTGGCGCGGGAGTGTTGATTGGCGGCCTTCTCGGTGGCGCACTGGCTTCTGGTCGAACTTTAACGCTTTCGCGCTACGACAAGAAATCTTCCACAAGGACAATCAAGGCATCCCCTGATCTCTTGGACGTTGTTCTCTCCCGTGCGTTAGCGCTAACTCGGGATCTCCGCCGGCGCGGACTTGCCAATCACAAGGAACCCAATCTGGCTTCCGCGAAAGCTCACATGCCCTCCGGCGCCAAGCTGTGTCTTGGTGTGCATTTCGGTCCGGCACGCAACACGTTCAAGAACCGGCTCGTTGCGAAACGATCAAACATCGAGACTCCGCCGCAGCAGGTTCTAAAGTGGATTCAACAGCCACAACCGAATCGCGTAACAAGCGAGGGGACGTAAGGTGGGCGGGGTGGCCAACGACGGTCGGTTCCTTGACATGCGCCATTCAATGACGTTGAATGCCGAACCGCTTGACGCCCCCATCGTCTAGAGGCCCAGGATGCAGGATTCTCAGTCCTGATACGCGGGTTCGAATCCCGCTGGGGGTACTGCCCGGACTTTGGAAACCCCTTTTTTTGTAGGTTTTTCCTGCAACACAAGGGGTTTTTCATTTTCGGCGATGCACAGTTGCGAAGCCTAGCGGAGCGTTTCGGACGTGTTCTGTAGCGCCGGTGCAGCGCTCGGATCGGTCATCGGAGCAGACGCCTTCGCAAAGTCGGAGTCGCTGAGTTGCAGGTAGTGGGCCTGCGCGACTTTCAGGGAGTTCCCAAGCCACTTCACGACGACGTGAGCCGGGCACTCTTCCA
Source organism: Schlesneria sp. (assembly GCA_043757695.1). Classification (GTDB taxonomy): domain Bacteria; phylum Planctomycetota; class Planctomycetia; order Planctomycetales; family Planctomycetaceae; genus Schlesneria. The sequence goes on along the minus strand of JAYVOX010000118.1, from coordinate 2,467 downwards.
TCAGTTCCGTCTCACGAGATGATCGCAGGTTCTGGAAGAGTTTCTTCCACGGTTCGACCTTGGCCTTGCGGACGATCTTTTCCAGCGTCGTCCGCAGTTTCGTAGCCGTTCCCTGCCGTTGGTTGCTGATGACGAACTCCGCGCCATCCGGTTCGATCATGAGTTCTTGCGGTGCGGGGTTGGAGTTGATCGAGAAGCTGCCGCCGCTGCGGGACCGCGCGCGGCGCAGTCACAAGGTCGAACTGTCGGCGATCGCGTCGGTCCACAGCAATCACGCGGTCGTGCAGGACGCGGGTGAGGACGGTTCACTGTCAATTGTCAGTTCGTTGCTGAACTTCGTCGGCCAGATGGACACGATGGCCGAGCCGAACACCGTCCTCATCAGCCACGACACGTTTCGGTTGGTCCGGCGGTTCTTCGACTGTGACAGTCTCGGCCAGCCACGCTTCAAAGGGCGGGAGCAGGAGGTCTATCGCGTCAGGGCCGAGGAGGTGGCCAGCAACCGGATCGACCAGACCGAGCCGGGGGCGCTCACGCCGCTGATCGGCCGCGACCGCGAAGTCGGGCTGTTACAGGAGCGTTGGGAACAGGCCGTCGAGGGATGGGCCAAGTCGTGTTGTTGATCGGCGACTCGAGTCTTGGCAAGTCGCGTCTGGTTCACACACTGAAGGAACACGCGCTGCCGGCAGGTTTGCACGGCAGTTCGCATCGCTCGCTCAACGCGCAGGATCGTGAGTCGGACGCGGCTGTCATCGAATGGCGTTGCTCGGCGCAGCATCAGGGAAGTGCGCTCTATCCGCCGACGGAATGTGCTTTCAGCGGATGCTCGGCGGCGATCGTGCGGACTCGGCCAAAGAGCGGCTTGATCGACTCGTCGAACATCTCGCTGACCTGGATCTCGACGGCAATCAAGAGATCTCGCTGCTGGCGTGGCTGCTGTCGCTCCCCCTGGATGGCCTGTCGTACCAATTTAGAAATGTCACATGCTGTCCAATTTAAACCTCGCGCGGGCTGAAGTGAGACGTAGCTGCACCTCGCCAGAGTGCGGGCTGGACGCTCAAACAGCCCACGTTCTGGCGAAACGTGGCTACATTCCAATGTCGCACTTTGAGCCGTGCGAGGTATAGAAATGTCACACTGGTGGTGTTTCCGAGGGTGGCATGGGCAAGTTGTGATTGAGTGTTGTCGAGCGTGAGCGGTCGGAGGTTTTCGGGAATGTTTCCCAGTCTGCGCTTGGATCGGCGAAGGCGGCGGGGTTGTTGAAGTGAACGCGAAATGGGACGCTCATTCGCAGAGCGAAAGGCGACACTCGCCCTTCGGAATCCGGGACGTTAGGCGAGCGGCAGGAAGAAATGTACCCGTAGGATGGGCACTCTTGCCCGTCCGGATTTCTGTCTTCCAGCCGGACGGGCAAGAGTGCCCATCCTACATCGGGTAAGCCAAGACATGCCGCTCGCCTTAGTGCGATTTCATTCCTGAGTAGCGTTGGCCGAGTACGAGGCCAGCTCTGCCGCAGTCCGCGTTATTCCCGCCTTGGAGAGTCGTCTCAAGTGACAGAGCCTGCGATTTTGGAATTGCGTCGATTGTCGTTTCGGTATCCGAACGGACGGCTGGCGCTGCGTGAGATTTCGTGTCTCGTGGCTCGCAACGAGCGTGTCGCCGTGGTGGGGCCGAGCGGAGCTGGGAAGTCCACGTTACTGATGCACTGCAACGGACTGCTGCCATCGCCGCCGGTCCTGTACGCCAGCGACGCGCAGGTGTTCGTACAGGGTCTCGCCGTGACGAAGCCTCATCTGCGCGAGACGCGCCGCCAAGTCGGGTTCCTATTCCAAGACCCCGATGACCAACTCTTCTGCCCGACCGTGCGTGAGGATGTCGCGTTCGGACCTCTCAATTTGGGCCTTCATTCACACGAAGTTCTTGCACGGGTTGAGCGGGGATTGGCGTCAGTCGGGATGAGCGATTGTGCGGCGAGGAACCCTGCGGAACTGAGTACGGGAGAACGAAAGCGAGTCTGTCTGGCGGGAGTCTTCGCGTGTGAGCCTGCGGTCCTCGTGCTGGATGAACCGACGAGTAACCTCGATCCGCGTGCGCGTCGCCAACTCCTCACGATCCTGCGCGCCTTCGCGGGAACACTCCTGGTCGCCACACACGACCTCGACTTCGTCATCGACCTGTGCGACAGGGTCCTCGTGCTGGACGATGGCCAAGTTCAAGCCGACGGTCCCACAGAACGAATTCTTTCCGACCCGCTCGTGATGGACCGTCACGGGTTAGAAGTCCCGTGGCGACTGCGTGGACGATGAGCGGAACAGATGAGGGGAACAACGGCCAGCACCGGCTTCCCGTCGTTGAACTCTGGATGACGCTTTCGACAAAAGTCCAGGCTCAACGTGGGGCAGATTTGTAATCTGCCCGAAACAAAGTGAAATACGTGACACGGGCAGATTACAAATCTGCCCCACGT
>JAYVOX010000117.1:0-9360 GCA_043757695.1 Schlesneria sp. | reverse complement strand
ATTTGTAATCTGCCCGAATTCAAGCGAAACACGCGAAACGGGCAGATTACAAATCTGCCCCACGTGACTTTTGTCGGAAACGTCATCCCTCGATAACCAGACTTCCAAAGTCGCACGGTGCGTTGAGTCCCCGGAACGCACCATCATCACGTCCACCATGTCGAATTACAGTGTGTTCCGAAGTCCCCCCACACCGTAATTGTCTCACACTGTATTTATTATAATTTAAAGTAAATATTCACATGGCTCACAAGGTCTTCCCTATCCCCAATTGGTCGGGGACCGCAGTCGATCTGTTGCTGTGCAACACTGCGGAGCCCAACGCAAATGGTGTCGTTCATTACGCCTACACGGTGGGTGCCGAAAAAGATGCCCTAGCAAAGAGGACATTCCCTTGGGCGAAGATCCGAGAATTCACGGGTGCGTACGCAAGCAAGCAGCCGGAGACGATCAAACGACTGAAAGAAGGAATTGCTTACTGGCCTGGAGAGGGTGTGTTGGGCAGCAAAGACGGGCAAAGCTCTGCCACCGATCAGGACACGATCATGCGCCTCGGTGCGCTGGAGTTGTTGGCGAACCTCTCCTCTGGGCGTCTTTCGACGACTGACAAAGATCCGTTCCCTCACCAGTTGGCGCTACAGCAATACGTTCGTAAGCCGCGTCAGAATGACGGGCTGCGCAGAATTCTGATCGCTGATGAAGTTGGGCTTGGAAAGACCATCGAAGTCGGGCTGATCCTCCGAGACATCCTGCTTGCGCGGGGAAAACTAGAGGGGTTTCGCTGCCTTTATCTCACTTCCGGTGGATTGGTCGAAGATGCTGCCGACAAACTGCGAGACGTTCTATCGGGAGTTATTGACGGCGGTCACATCGTGAATACGGTGCCTTCGTTTCGGGATTACGGTGATCAAAACATTGATGGCGTGCATGTCGCCAGCATGGACGCCGCTCGTCTGTATGCGACGCCCCACAAAAAACAACTGCTTCCTCAAAGCGTGCGTCCTCAAGTCATCATTATTGATGAGTGTCATCATGCCGCAAGCGAGGAGAATCTTGCTGGGGTTGAGATTCGCAAGCAGGTTGCCACTCAGACATATATGGCTGCCAAGCAACTCCTCGCTGGCGAGTACTGGGCAGATTCAGAGGCTCCCCAACTTGCAATTCTGATGAGTGCTACTCCGTTCCGATCGGGTTCACAATTTGTGAACTTGCTGCGATTACTCACAAATGGAGTGGAACAACCTAATGCTACGAAATTCGATGCGTTTGCTTCGCACATCCAGGCAACAGAGCTTCGACAAATAGTGCAGGATGAGCAGTCAACCGCGAGCGTGGTGTGGCGTAGGCAAACCGACCCGGAGGTTCGTTCTTGGTCAGGAAGTCGAATATTCCCGAACTTGAAAGTCCTACGACCTCATCGCGTGTCAGAAAATGACCCAGATACGCCCCTTCTCCCGATACCAAGTGGTCAGTTCTTGGACCTTCTGACCGAAGTGAAGAAATCGGTGGCGCAAATTGCCCGTGATCACAACCAAGGATTTGGCGGCTTTGCAGTCGCCCAATTGGAAAAGAAGCTGACAAGTAGCTCCATCGCAGGAGCGTGCTGGCTGTTTAGTTGGGCCGTGCGTCATTGTCAGTGGGATACACAGGAGGATTACAAAAACGATCAGGGACAGGGAACAGAAGGTCTTCGAAGGCTCATTCGTCGAATCTCTCAAAGGATTGCGGAATTCAACCAGCAAACAGCAGTTGGACACGCGACGGTGCGGTTTCCGAGTGACGGGTTTGAGTTTCCAGCAGCTAGCCTCGCGCAGGGTGGCCTCATCAAGGATATACAAGGATATTCAAAAGCGATGCGTCAGGACGCATTGGAAACTAGCAAATGGGTTGCAACGCAAGAGGAACTTTCTTGCTTGGTGGACCTCGGAGAAAGACTACTGGATCTCGGATTGAGTAGCGGTGCAAAAGGTGGTGCTGAGGACGCAAAGCTGGCGTGGCTGAATGAACTACTTCAACGACATCCGGACGACCGTTTTCTCTTGTTTACCGAGAGCCTTCAAACATGCGAAACGCTCGAAAGCGCCCTTGGTCGGACCTGTCGTGTACTCGTTGGGAGTATGAGCAAAGCCGCTCGGAATCAGGCCGTAGCCGATCTCCGCAATCCGCGCACGAATGCTCGAGTCCTCGTCGCCACCTCTGCGGCAGACGAAGGGTTTGACCTTCAAGTCGCGAGCAAGGTGGTCCATTGGGATCTCAGTTCGTCGCCTGCCACGCTCATGCAGAGAAATGGACGCGTGGCACGTCTTGGGCAGGTGACAGACGTAGTTGCCTATTACTTGATTCTCACGGGCACCCACGAAGAGCGGAGAGACAGTGCTCTCCAAAACAAATTCAAGGAAATGGGGATCGATGATGAAGCGCTCAAGAGCAGAATTCTCGGCTCGCTGAGCGCAGAAGAAGAGGATCGACTTGAACAGGCGATCGAAGACAATCAAGAGGGTATTGTCGGCGGGATATTGAAGAAGGCCAAGAACGACAACGAAGCGATGGATGAAGAACTTGCCAACATCAGAACCGAGCTTGAATGTACTCAGGTACTGAGTCGCGATGATCTGGCAAAACGGCTTGATGTATGGCAAAGGCTGGGATTACCCGGTGCCGCAGTCGGTGGCATCAAATTCGAGTTCTGTTCCCGCACTTGGGACCGGCCTGTCTTCGGAGAGGTCGCTCGCATGGAATCCACGCAGTCCAAGATCGCCCTCATTGAGGACAAGGAGACAAAGACAAAGGAAACAAAGACAAAGCAGGAACTGATATTCGATCCTGAGTTCTTCGTGTTTGGGCCGAAGGAACCCGGTAGCCAACTCCGATTGGCCGGAATCCCACCGTGGATAAACAAAAACACTCGCCTCGATAGACCCTGCATTATTCCTTACAACAAGGCTGATCTTTTAGGAACGTTGTTGCAAGGAGTTGCCAGACTTGGGCAAGCCGACTTCCTCTCGATTCCTCGCGACATCCTTGGGAACGACCTTCATTTGGCGGAGGGGACACGCTGGCTTCTCTTCTGCACTCATCCACTTCGGGAGGCCGAGAACATCCAACCGCCGAGGCCGAAGCCGAGGCCGTTTCTTACATACTATGCGTTCGCAGAATTGATCGACGGAGTGGTGCTAACTCCCTTGTGCGATGAAGGGGCGGACGCCGTAGAGGTTAACAAATTCATCAATCGCGTTGAGGAGTACGCCGTCACGGGACGTTTCGACGACTTGGACGATGCGACGCTGATCGACTCTGCCAAGAAAGCCGGATCGCTCCTTCAACTCTGGATCGAATCCGTTACACGATTTGGTGCCGCTTCGTTTTTGGACAAAGAGGAATACTTCGTACCGATTCCGGTCGCGCTAGTGAGCATCGTCGATTGAGTCGTAACAGGTCAGCCCTGCTTGAGCTTGGTTCTGCTTGTTCGGGTCGCGCGTGTCGTAGGCGTAAATGAGAATGTTGGAGTCGAAGAAAACCTTACCGCTCATAAAGGCTCTCCCGCGTCCATTGGCGGTCACCCATGTCGCGACTGAGCTTGGCGAAAGTGGCTGGCAGTCGTTGCCCGGCCTGTTCCGCTCGATCCGACGAACGCGCCGCAAGCGATTCCACGAACTGCAGGAGGAGCGTCGTCACCGTCGTATTTTCCGTCTGTGCAACCGCTTCGGCTTGAGCGAGAACTTGCTCGTCCACTTCCAGTGTCAATTGGCACATCGCAAGGTTCCTGTCGTTCGTCGATTCTGGAGAGTCATTCAAAAACAGAACGCCAAATAACAGTACCGGGACTGCCAGCGACCGACCAGCGTCGTCCGGTCACGGGTCGTCATTGTCGAATTTGTGCTGCGTCAGCATTCCGAGAAGTAGCCACGGTCGCCAGACCGTGGGATTTCCATCTCACTTCGCAATCAGCCCACGCTCTGGCGAGCGTGGCTACCCTTGGTTTCGGGAAGATCGGGGTCAGGCACTTCGGAAATTCGGAATTGGCCGGACATGCCGCTAACCAATCATCACAGCCCAACTCGGCCAATTCCGAATTTCCGAAGTGCCTGACCCCTGACTGGAACACGATCGAATGTTCGTGGGCTGCTTCTTGTAACGCATCGCGATTACTTCGACTTCGCTTTACCCCAGGCAGCGGTCGCGAACTTTTCGAGGTCTGTGAAATTGTTTTGCCAGGTGGTGTACATCACGCCGCGGAGGCTCTTTGGAAAATCCTTGCCGGTGTCGAGCCAGTGGCGGATTCGTTCCGGTGGGGCGTCGTAGTAGCCGGCGAGGACTTGCGAGTGGCCCTGCGCGGCGAAGTGCTTCAGGCTGGAGGCCGCCTTGTCGCTTTGCCAGTTGATGATGATCGTGTCCTTTGGCAGGCCCTCCCATGAACCGGTCAGGTCGCCGTTGACGAGATAGAAATCCTTCACGGCGTTGTGGTGCGGATCGAACATGTCGCTCCAGATGCACAGCTTCGCCTGCGGGTTGATGCGGCGGACGATCTCGGCACAGCGGCGGACGTTGTCGGCGAGTTGCTGACCGGCGGTCTTGCCCGAGGCTCGATCCGGCTCGCTCCAGTGGGCGACGCGGATTTCGTCGTGGCTGAGGAAGTACGTCTGCGGCTCGAACAGCTTTTGGACGCGGCGGACCTGATCCTCGACGATCTCGAAGACCTTCGGTTCGGTCAGCGAACACGGCACCTGATTGTCGTAGATCGTGACCGCGTGGTAGTAGCTGACGCGCAGCTTCTGGCCGTCCTTGATCTGCGAACCGGGCAGCAGCGTGAGCGTCGGCGGTGCGTGATAGACATCGAACTCGCCCGCATACGGCGATGTCCCGAGTTTCGGATCGCGCAGCTCGGCGAAGTCGCGTCCCTCGACAAACGTCGTCTGCCCCGAGTCGTCCTTCACCACGAGCGGACAGCCGGGGCGACGGACCAGATTCACGAACGGCTCTTCGATCAGCGTCGCGTCGTCCATCCAGAGCTTGCCGCCGCGACAGCCCCACGCGCCGATGAAGAACCGGACCTCGGTGCTGTCGAGCGTGTTGAAGACGACGTGATGCTGCGTCCAATCTTGATCCCGCTTGACGCCGAGGTTGCTATGCGAGAGGACTCGGCCCGCCGGGGACATCGCGAACATCTTCGTCTCACCCGCCGATTCGAAGTCTTTTGTTTGGATCCAGACGGAGGCGTGGAACTGCGACCACGGGCGGACCTTGATCGGCTTGCTCACGCGCCGATTGCCCTCGACGCCCTTGGCGTTCTCGATACGGAGCGACATCTTGCCGCCGTGTTTGACCGTCGAGTCGGCAAACGTCCCCTGCCCCGGCTCGTCCTGAAAGCCCCAGCCGGAGAAGGCATCTCCCTTGAGATTCTCGAAGTCGCCGGGAATCAGATGCTTGCCATCGACGTCGAGCACGACCTTGCCCGCTTTCACGACGAACGGCACGTCGCGCGCAGGCAACCCCTCGGCCAGATTGGGATCGTGCGCGAGAATCCCCGAGCTGTAACCGAAGCCGGCGACGGTCGGGATGATCTCCAGCTTCAACTCGCGGCAGAGTTCGCGAAATTTGGAGGCGTTCTTGAAATAGTGGTCGGGGACGCGGTCGAGGATGTTCAACTTGTAATCGGCCAACACGACGCCGTTGTATCCCGACTTGGCGGCCCGCCGCAGAATGGCCTCGATCTTCGGCAGGTTCTCGGCGACCTGAAGGTTCTGCTGAAGGTAGACCCAGCGCAATTCGAGCGGCTCGGCGGCGCGAGTGACGCTGGGTATCGAACCACAGACGACGACGAGGGCGAGCAACTGACACAATCGTTGAGACATCGTGGGCTACCGGAAAGAGAAAGAACCTGTCCAAATGCAACTTCGCGATTTGTAGGATGGGCACTCTTGCCCGTCCGGCTTTGAAATCAAAGAGCAGACGGGCAAGAGTGCCCATCCTACAAGGTAGACATCACCGACAGAACTTAGGCTGCGAAGTTGGTTTTGGGTTGGCCGTGGTCGAAATTCGGTGGGAATGCGATTCCACACCCAGAGATTCCGCGAACACGCCGTTGTCGTCGCCGCCGTAGGCCGTGTCGGCGGTCAGTTCCACGGGCAGCAGATCGTGAGATTGCCGTTGTTCCAGCCTCGGCTGCACCGCGTTCGCGTCGCTGGCACACGCCGTTTCGGGGATCGCGCCCACGATCAGTGGCACGTCGTTCTCGGCCGAACACGTCTCACTCCATTGAATCTGATCGCCCGAGCCTGTGTGACCGTCGTCGGTGGCGTCGAGGTCCGACGGATTCTGGATCACGTCGCCACCCGTCTTCGCGATCAGTTCGACTTTCCCCTCGACGACCACGTCCACGTCGGTCATTCGCTGCGGCCGAAAATGACCAACGCGTCGAGCCACCGCGAGCTATGAACACCGTTTAGGATGTCCCGCTCGCGAGTCACCCGCGCCAGCTCGACCTCCAGTTCCTGCACCCGGGCTTCCCGCGACGCCCCCACCGGCCCCGACTGTTCCCTCGGAGCACTCTTCCAACGATACCACCGGCTGGGATGGGACAACCCCCACCGCTCCGCCACCGACGGTGCCGAGTGCTCCTCCAACCACATCGCGACGGCCTCGCGCTGGAACTCCGGAGTCGCGAAGCGACGGTAGCAAATAGCTTTGGGCGTGAGCCCAAGGATTCGAGCGAGATGGATTGGGATGAGCCGCGAAGCGGCGGCAGATTCGAGACCCCGCACCGCTGCCGCCGCTTCGCGGCTCGATGCCCACGCTGAACCCCTTCCTCGGACTGACATCCGAGGCTAATTGCTACCGTCGCTTCGCGACTCAAGAGAGATGTGCAACATCTATACTTCACGCGGCCATGAATGAGATGTTTACGTTTAGCCCCTACGCCATCGGCGTGGGAGCAAATGTGGGTCAACCGTTGAACGCTCGCACGCCGTTGGCGTAGCGGCTAAACGTCTCACTTCAGGCCGCGTGAGGTATAAACTCACGCAGCGGGTTACTTTTTCAACGGGCTGTCAGCGGTGGCCGCGTTGTTGCCAAGCCCAGCGGAAGAGGTTGCGGGTGTCGGTATAGCGGGACTCGTTGGAGGCGCTGCCGAGGACGACGACGATCAGTTCTTCATCGCCGTATTGGCCGACGGAGACCAAGCAGGAACCGGCCGCGTCTGTCGTGCCGGTCTTCACTCCCGAGTAGCCGGTGATTTCGAGCAGCTTGTTGGTGTTCTTCCAGACGATGTGGCGGGAGTAGCCGGAAGGGCCTTCGACGCGCACGCCGTGTTGACGAGTCTGCACGTACTCGCGAAAGGTTTTACTTTGCATGACCTTCGCAGCCAGCAGCAATTGATCGCTGGCGGTCGAGAGGTGCGAGTTATCGGGGAGGCCGTGCGGGTTGGCGTAGTGAGACTGCTTCATGCCGAGTTCGGCTGCGGCGCGATTCATCTCCGCGACGAAGCGGGCGATGGGACGAGCGGCATCTTTTGAGTCGCCATCCGATTTAAAGCGTGGCCCGACGTGTTCGGCCAGCGCGGTCGCGGCGTCATTGCCGGACGGGAGCATCAGACCGTAGAGCAGCTCACGCACGCTGACCTTTTCGCCGGTCTTCAAGCCCGCTGTCGAACCGGGGGTGCGGTCGGCGGTCGATGAGAACGAGATGATCTCGTCGAGCAACTTCGCATCCGACTCGGCCTCGCGCAGGACGAGCCAAGCGGTCATGCTCTTGGTCGTGCTGGCAAAGTCACGTCGCTCGTCCCCTTGCTCGTGCCACAGCAACTTGCCGGTCTTGGCGTCGCCGATCGCCCACGCATCGGCGGTGACGAACGGCGGTCCAACGAGCGAATCCGCAGGGGCGAGCGGCAGCACCTCTTTGTTGACGACATCGGGATCGGCCGACTCCTCTTCGGCGGAGACGATCAACGGGCCGAGAGCTTTCCAGGTTTCCGGCCCCACGATGCCCGTCGGTGGGAGATGGTGAGTCTTCTGAAACGCCGTGACCGCTTGCTTCGTTGCCGGGCCGAAGTCGCCATCGACCGACAACGACGACTTCTCGCCCAAATGCTTATTGAGCGTCCGCTGTAACGCTTCGACCAGCTCACCGTTCGCCCCTTGAGCCAGCTCAGTCGGCGGCTTGTCATCGGTCGGAATAGCTGCCGGGTTGAAGTGCTGCCAAGCTTGCCGCGCGATCTCAGCCGAGAGCAACTGCGCGGCGTTGTCGTCGGCCCAGCGCTGATCTTTGTTGTTCGAGGTCAGCACGCAAATCGCGATGGGACCGGACGAGGACTCGATGATCCCCGCCACCGTGCGCGACGCCGAGACCGATCCCGTCTTGAGTGCGACCTTCGTCCCCGCTGGCAGAAACAGGGCGAGTCGTTGTTTGTCATCGCACGCCAGCAGGTGGTCATACATCTGCTTCGAGGCCTCTGCCGAGACGAGTTCCTTCCGTTGCAATCGTTCCAACAAACGGAGCATCTCACCCGCTGTGGTGCTGCCCAAGCCAAACAACTTGCTTCGCTCAGGAGCGATCGACGTGTCGCCGTGATAGACCTTGGCATGGAGCCGTGTGTGAGGGAACTCCCACTTCGTCATCAACTCCGTCGTGGCGGGCAAGCCGATCTGATCGACCACCAAGTTCGTCGCCGTGTTGTCCGAGTAGGCGATCATCAAGCGAATGGCATCGCGCACCGAAAGCTGTGTCCCGTTCGAGAAGTGCTGCGTCAGGATCCCCGAGCCGGGGACTTTGTCTGCCTCTTGCAAGGCGATCGACTTGGCGAGGTCGAGCTGGCCATCGGCCGCCTGCTGATACGCGGCGATCATCACCGGAAACTTGATGAGACTCGCCGTCGGCAGCGGTTCGTCAGCGCGATGAGTGAACGTCGCCCCCGTCGCCAGATGCTTCACCGCAACGGAGACAGTCCCTTGATGAGCGGCAATCACCGGTTGAAGCAACTCAGCCAGTCGAGAATCGTCCTCAGCGCGACTCAAGCTAGTCAACAACACGATGCAGAGAACGACGAGTCGAGACAGCCTCATGATGAATTTCCAAAACGGAGTAAGCAGAGGAGCAGTTGTTGTCGGGTGCGTGCCGTTTTCGGATCGCACCGAGTGCGATGGAGGCTCGGCATGGTGCGTTTCGAAGACTCCAGCGAGGCGTTGCCTCAGACCGCGTGCCATGTCCAACCGGCGGCAATTGCCAAGTGTTTTATCCGTGCCCCGGCTTTGCCATCCGTGCTATATCTCACGCGGCCAAAAGTGAGATGTTTCAGGCGAGCCGTGTGCCGTAAGGCCACGGGTTTCCTGCGGCGATTAAGAACCCGCAGCCTGACGGCGTGCGGCT
>JAYVOX010000116.1:0-2551 GCA_043757695.1 Schlesneria sp. | reverse complement strand
TCTCCTGTTCACCGTGGTGGTGGTCAAGACTCCCTTGCCGACGATGTCGCCCGCATTCGACTTGATCACAACCACTTGCTTGGTCACCTTCGGCTTCGACGCGGCTGCACCCGCCGGTGACTGCACCAGAACCATTGTCAGGGCGATGCAGCCCAAGAGTCGCAACATTCTCATTCCATTTCCTTTTGCGAAGATAGACAGTTCGACTTCAACACAGGCCCGAAAAAACGGAGACCCGTACAACCTCATCGGGAGGTTGCGACAGGGATTCGATATCAAAAATCGTGATGGAAAGAAAACAATGAGAGGTGCCTTAGACATCGGCGGCGGGATGCTACTGGCCGTTTTTGGAAACCGCCACAAGCTCCTTTTAAGGTTAGGATATTTTAAGGAAACACCCCGAGTGGCATTTGCCGATGCTCGATTCGTCGTGGTTGTTGATGCCAGAATGGTGAGTCACCATCGCGTCGCCGGTCGTCTCGCCCATGCATTGATGACGCCCGGTGGGAAGCCCGCCTCTTGAACCAACTCGCACGCGCAGAACGGACAACGATGTCTGCTCGGCCGCCTTCATGACGATCGTGTTGCCGCACGCCAGGGCTGGACCCCACTTCCACGCCGCCATCAGCAGCGGGAAGTTCCACGGAATGATCTGGCCGACAACGCCGACTGGCTGGCGGAGCGTGTACGACAGGAAGTTGCCTCGCATGGGGACCGTCTTCCCCTCGATCTTGTCAGCCCAGCCGGCGTAGTACCGCAGACCATTGAGCATCCCGCCAATGTCGCCGCGCGAATCAGTGATCGTCTTGCCGCAGTTGAGTGCTTCCAATCGGGCCAACTCTTCGGAGTTCGCTTCGATCAGATCGGCCAGTTTGAACATCAGCTTGCCGGCGATCGCAGGCATCCATCTTGCCCCAGGGGCCTTTTTCGAGGGCCTTGCGAGCCGACTTCACCGCTCGATCCACGTCTTGCTTGGTCGCATGCGCCACCTTGGCGATGGTCTCACCGGTCGCGGGGTTGTACGTGTCGAAGGTCGCTCCGTCCGAGCGAGTTGGTCCATTCACCATTGATGAACCACTTCGTGTTGCCCGAAAATTTGGTCGCGGTTGGTGGGGAGGCAAGAGCGGCAGACATGCGGTTCCTCCAAAGAGGTTCATCAAACGGCGGGCACAACAGCGGCAGCCCGAGCGGGCGGCGGGATACAAACGCACGAGCCGCATCTGAAAAGATGCGGCTCGTGCGAGTCAACAGGATTCAAAGTCGGTTCGGCTGGCTTCTCTTGTCTCCTCACCCCGGCCTTGCGGGGAGAGGGAGGGGTCTTCTCCGCAACGGTGATCTCGATGTGAACGACACCGGGAATCGCCGATTCGGTCGGATCAGTTTTCGGACCAGTTGTTCACGTCGTCGCCAGCCCCTTCTTCGTTCTGCTTGTTCGGACCGGACGACCAAATCTTGGGTTTGATCGAGCCACTGGCGTACTCGTAGTAAAGCGGCTGGCCCCAACTATCCTTGGGCTGCTTTTCCAAATAGGGACTGGTTGGCTTGCCCGCTGCGTCTTGACCGGCCTGAGTCAGCAGATTGAGTGCCTCTTCGCGAGCCACCTGAGGAAACTCGCCGTCGTGGTCGATCGCGTAGTTCTTGCAGGCGTTCTCCATCACGCCGATCGAGACGCGCGTGCTCTTGATCAGGGCCTGCTTTTGCGAGCCGATCAAGTTGGGCAAGACCATCGCGGCAATCACACCGAGAATGGCGAGGACCAGCAGCACTTCCACCAGTGTGAAGCCGGTGCGGCGACGGATCGCGCGGGTTTGCGCGAAGCGGGCCGAGTCAGAACGGAAATGAACAGGCAATGGGCGGGAGCCAATTGAGGCGGGCAGGCGGGTCATGGTAGGGCAGTTCTCCATTCATCAAACAGTGGGACGGAATGTGGATCGCGGGAGACGCTTTGCCTCGACGCGAATGTTGCAGCAGGAGTGATCTCGCAGGGCGGGGCAGATTGTAGCCGCCCTCGCAACACAGATGAATCGCACGTTGCGACACACCAACGCGGTACTACTCTTCATCGGTCGCGATTGTTGCAGAAGCACCTGAATTCAAACTTGATCGGGGGGTGAAGAGCTCTCGGTGAGTTCGTTCATGGCTCTCGCGGACATAAACGAGGCCACCACAGAGCGTGGCTCACATCACCGACGAGCTGTTGAAGATCGGCAGCATCAGGGCGATCAGCACGAACAGAATCACGCCCGCCATGATGACGAGCATCAACGGTTCGAGCAGTCGCACCACGAGATCGAGTTGGCGGTTTGTCTGTCGTTCCATTTTGTCGGCGATGGTGACGAGGACCTGCTCCAGATTGTTGGCCTCTTCACCGACGGCGATCATCTCAATTACGTCGAGCGGGAACTGGTTGCACTGCGCGAGTGGCTGCGCGAGCGAGCGACCGGCAGAGACTTGATCGGCGGCCGTAGCAATGGCTTCGCTCAGGATGCGGTTGCCGGTGGCATCCTTCGCGATGCGGAGCGAATTCAAAATCGGAACGCCGTTGTGGAGC
>JAYVOX010000115.1:0-9414 GCA_043757695.1 Schlesneria sp. | reverse complement strand
GCAAGCAGGTGCTGCATCCGATGGGCTGGGATGCGTTCGGCCTTCCCGCCGAAGAGTACGCCATTCGGACGGGGACTCATCCGGCCGTCACGACCGCGAAGAACATCGAGACGTTCAAGCGGCAACTGAAGTCGCTCGGCTTCAGCTACGACTGGTCGCGCGAGTTTGCCACGACCGACCCCGACTATTACCGCTGGACGCAGTGGATCTTCCTCCAGCTCTTCGACACCTGGTACGACGCCGAACACACCTGGACCGGTCCCGACGGCGTGACGCGCACGGGCAAGGGACGGCCGATTGCCGAGTTGCCAATCCCCGCCGATGTCGCCTCGCAGGGACAGGAGGCGGTGCGACGCTATCAGGACAAGCACCGGTTGGCCTATCAGCACGAGGCCCCCGTCAACTGGTGCCCCGCGCTGGGAACGGTTCTCGCCAACGAAGAGGTCATCGACGGGAAGAGCGAACGCGGCGGCCATCCCGTCGAACGAACACCCCTGCGCCAGTGGCTGCTCCGCATCACGGCCTACGGCGACCGGCTCGCGAACGAACTGGAAGACCTCAACTGGCCCGAGTCGATCAAGCTGATGCAACGCAACTGGATCGGCCGGAGCGAGGGTGCCGAGGTCGATTTCTTCGTAGGGTGGGCATCGCCCACCAATTCGACCGTCGTCACAGAAGTTGGTGGGCAGTGCCCACCCTACGAAAATTGGAAGGCAGCCCGCGCGAAGACAGGTTTCCCCAAGGAACCGCGCGATGATGTCCTTCGTGTTTACACCACTCGTCCCGACACGTTGTTCGGTGCGACGTACATGGTCCTCTCGCCCGAGCATCCGGCCGTGGATCGGCTCACCACGCCCGAGCTGCGAGCCGCCGTCGATGCCTACCGTCAGCAGGCGGCGATGAAGAGCGACCTCGACCGAACAGACCTCGCCAAGGACAAGACCGGCGTCTTCACGGGCGGCCACGCCATCAACCCGATCAACGGTGAACAGGTGCCCGTCTGGATCGCCGATTACGTCCTCATCAGCTACGGCACGGGAGCCATCATGGCCGTGCCAGCGCATGACCTGCGCGACTGGGAGTTCGCGGTGAAGTATGAAATTGACATTCGAGTGGTCGTCACGCCGTCCAGCGACTGGATCGACCAGTTGCTGGATTCGGAAAAGCTGACGCCTGACATGCTGCGGCCTCATTCCGGCGACATTCGGATGTTGCAACTGTGCGCTGCCAGTCAACTGAGCAGAGATTTGGACGAATACTATCACAACGGCGCGGAGCCGGATGCAGACGAGGTACTCGACTATGAGATCGCATGGACCTTGGATTCGGTCCTGGATTGGATCGAGGAGGGAAATCGTGACTCAGTCTGCGGCTATTACTTCGACATCCTCTACGCCTCTTTTCCCAAGTCTTTCGCCCACGCATTCACGGAACACGGAACCGGAATCAACTCGGGCGACTATAACGGTCTGGCGACGGTCGAATTCAAAGCGAAGGTCACCGCCGATCTCGCTGCGGCAGGATTGGGCCGTAAGGCCGTGAACTACCGTCTGCGCGACTGGCTCTTCTCGCGGCAGCGGTATTGGGGCGAGCCGTTTCCGATCTTGCATGAACTCGACGCGAACGGGCAGCCAACTGGGTTGATGCGGACGGACGATGAGGCTGCGCTCCCCGTGCGGCTTCCCGAGATGGCCGACTTCAAACCGACGGGGACTCCCGAGCCAATGCTGTCGAAGGCTCCGGCCGGCTGGCTCTACAAAACCGATGCCGACGGCGTGCGGCTCAAGCGCGAGACGAACACGATGCCGCAGTGGGCCGGCTCGTGCTGGTACTACCTGCGGTTCGCCGATCCGAAGAATGGCCAACAATTCCTCGACCCAGCCATCGAAAAGGCGTGGCTGCCCGTCGATCTGTACGTCGGCGGAGCCGAACATGCGGTGCTGCATCTGCTGTACTCGCGCTTCTGGCACAAGGTGTTGTTCGATCGCGGACTGGTCTCGACCGTCGAGCCTTTCCAGCGGCTGGTCAACCAGGGAATGATCCTCGGCGAAGTCGATGAGACGACTGGCCGGGCCGAGAAAATGTCGAAGTCACGCGGCAACGTCATCAATCCCGATGTGGTCGTGGACGAGTTCGGAGCCGACTCGCTACGGCTGTATGAGATGTTCATGGGGCCGCTCGAAGCGGTGAAGCCGTGGAGCATGAAGGGTGTCGAAGGCGTGTCGCGGTTCCTCGCCCGAGTCTGGCGGATGATCGCCGACGAGCTGCACGAGGACGCTGTCCGATTGAACCCGGCCGTGCAGGAGGTGGCTCCGTCGGCCGGGCAGCTTCGCGTCCTGCACCGCACGATCAAGGCGGTGACCAACGACATCGAGTCGCTCGGGTTCAACACGGCCATCAGCCGGATGATGGAGTTCGTCAACGAGTTTCTATCCAGCGAAGTCCGCCCGCGCGCGGTGATGGACCCGTTCGTCTTGCTCCTCAGCCCGTTCGCCCCGCACCTCGCGGAAGAACTATGGGAACTGCTCGGCCAAACTGCTTCCTCCGCGAGCGGACAACGCTCGACAACGCTCGCCTACGAACCGTGGCCGACGTGGGACGAACGACATCTGATCGAGACCGAGGTCGAAATCCCCGTCCAGATCAACGGCAAGCTGCGAGGCAAAGTGAAAGTCCAAGTCAACGCGGATCAACCGACCCTCGAAGCCGCCGCCAAATCTGACGCCACTGTGGCCAGCCAACTTGAGGGCAAGACGATCGTGAAGACCGTCGTCATTCTCGGCAGGATGGTGAATTTCGTGGTCAAGTGAGCAGGGCGTGACCGGCATCCCCGCTTGACGCCGCTCCCCGATCTTTAGGGGCAAAGGCGCAGTGAAAGGCTGTCCGGAAAGGAGCGGCTTGTTTTCGTGGTACCCAAGGACAACACAGCGTGCAGGTTGCAGAAAATCGACTTTTCGGACAGCCATTAAGTCTCGACGGTTTCCAAGTCATCTTGGTGAGGACTGATGCGGTCGAGTCACGGTAGCGCGATTGCTTGTTCGGCGTTGAGGCGGCAACTATACTCCCGCCGTCACTGGCTGAAGTCTTGTGCATGGCACGACTTGTGAATGTTGTGCGGCGTCGATCCTCGACGCTGATCTCCGCGCAGAACTGAATTGGATCGTTAATGAGGGCCAATGGCTCGCGTCAGACGATTCGGCCTCAGGCGGACACGAAACAGATGCTTCAGCCGGTCTATCGTTCAGGAGTGTGCATAGTGGCGGTGAAGGTTGCGATTAATGGTTTTGGCCGCATTGGGCGGCTGGTGTTTCGGGCAATGGTCGAGCAAGGTTTGATCGGCAAGGACGTGCAAGTTGTGGCTGTGGGCGACATCGTTCCCGCTGACAATCTCGCCTATCTGCTCAAGTACGACACGACGCAAGGCCGCTTCGCGGGCGAAGTCGGTTCCAAGAAGTCCAGCCCCGATAAGGCGGAAGATGATGTCCTCGTCGTCAACGGCCAAGACATTCATGTGGTGAGCGCGAAGACTCCCGCCGAGTTGCCTTGGGCGAAGTTCGGCGTGGATGTCGTGATCGAATCGACGGGACTGTTCACCGAAGCCGAGAAGGCCAAGGGACACATCACCGCCGGTGCGAAGAAGGTCATCATCTCGGCCCCGGCCAAGGGCGAAGACATCACCATCGTGATGGGCGTGAATAGCGATCAGTACGATCCTGCCAAGCACAACATCATCTCGAATGCCTCGTGTACGACGAACTGCCTCGCGCCGATCGTACACGTGCTGCTGAAGGAAGGATTCGGGCTGGAAGAAGGCCTGATGACGACCGTTCACTCGTATACGGCCACGCAAAAGACGGTCGATGGTCCGAGCAAGAAGGACTGGAAGGGTGGCCGTGCAGCCGCTCAAAACATCATCCCCGGTTCGACTGGTGCGGCGATTGCCGTGTCGCTCGTCTGCCCCGCAGTCAAGGGGAAGCTGACCGGGATGGCCTTCCGCGTGCCGACCCCGACCGTGTCGGTCGTCGATCTGACCGTGAAGACCACGAAGGAAACGAGCTACGCCGAAATCGTGGCCGCGATGAAGCGGGCCAGCGAAACGTATCTCAAGGGCATCCTCGAATTCACCGATGAGCAAGTCGTCAGCAGCGACTTTATTCACAGTAAGTCGTCGTCCATTTTCGACAAGGGTTCAGGTATCGAACTCAACAGCAAGTTCTTCAAGTTGGTGAGCTGGTACGACAACGAGTGGGGCTACAGCAATCGCGTCGGCGATCTGTTGAAGCTCATCATCGACAAGGGTCTGTGAGCTACGAACGACGGCGGGGAGCAGTTTTCACTCTCTCCGCCGTTGTTGTTTTTATCGCCGATCAGAGGGTCTGATCGGCAACGCCCGCGTCGGGGCAATGTCCGTTCGGTGGGAGAGCCTCGCTTCACTCGAAAGGTGGTTAGACGTGAACAAGTATCTAACGGAATTTATTGGCACGTTCTTTTTAGTGCTGACGATCGGTTGCTGCGTGATCGGGGGAGCGGTCCCCGCGCCACTCGCGATCGGTGCGGTCCTCATGGTCATGATCTTCGCGGGGGGGCATGTTTCGGGTGCTCACTACAACCCGGCGGTGACGCTCGCGGTGATGCTGCGCGGCAAATGCCCGATGTCCGAGGTGGGACCATACATGGCTTCACAGATCGCCGGTGCTTCCTTGGCGGCGCTCGTGGCGAAGTTTCTTTATCCCGCAGCTCAAACAGCAAAGGATCTGTCGGCCGTCGTTCCGCAGGCGCTGTTGGCGGAGTTCCTCTTCACGTTCGCGCTGTGCTACGTCGTGCTGAACGTGGCCACTTCCAAAGGAACAGCCAACAACTCGTTCTATGGCCTGGCGATTGGCATGACCGTCATGGCGGGAGCCTTCTCCGTCGGTGGCATTTCGGGGGGAGCCTTCAATCCCGCCGTGGCCGTGGGGATTTCGATCATGAACCTCACCGCGTGGTCCAACATTTGGATCTATCTCGTCGGCAACTTTGTCGGAGCCGCAGCGGCCGCGACGACGTTCAAGATCATCAATCCGACCGACAAGTGACGACAGGTTCCGACCCCTAACCTGAACTTTTGCCACCTTTGGACTGCGGGGATTTATCACCGCTTTCTTTTCTCTGCTTTTCACCACATTTATGAATACCTTGGCACTGGACCAGTCTTTCAACAACTCGAACGAAGCGAGAAAGGAAAGCGGCAATCAATTGCCGCAGTCCAAATGGAATGGCAAAAGTCGAGCTAACAGTCTGTTGAAAATGTAGGACGGACGAGGCGTCCATCCTACGGGTTGTTCAACGGGCTGCTAATGTCATGAGTTTCCAACAGCCCGGTTGCAGCAGTGCTTCCGGGCTGTTGCATAGCGTCTTCAAGCGTTCGTGATGTCACGGGTCTGGAGCAGCACGATGTCCACGGTTCCCCTTCGTCGAATCTCACCAGCCGAGTACTTAACTTTGGAGCGGCAAGCCGAACGGAAAAGTGAGTTCTATAACGGCGAAGTCTTTGCGATGGCCGGAGCGACTCGCGAACACAATCTGATCGTGACGAATCTCGCCAGCGAACTGAGTCGGCAACTCAAGGACCAGCCTTGCGAAGTCTATTCGTGTGACATGCGAACTCGGATTCCAAACGGTCCCTACGTCTACCCAGACATTGTGGCCGTCTGTTCGGAGCCGCAGTTTGAAGACAAGGGTTTGGATACGCTGACGAACCCGCTCGTGGTGGTCGAAGTTCTGTCAAACTCGACCGCCGACTTTGATCGAGGGACCAAGTTTCGGTATTACCGACGGATCGAGTCGATGCGGGAATACATCGTGATCGACCAAACAGAGCCGCACATCGAACGACACTTTAGAGGGACAGACGCTGTTTGGCGGCTGGAAGAGCTTGTCGGTTTGTCCGCCGTACTGACGATGGAATCTCTCGGCTGCGCGATGTCGCTCTCGGAGGTCTATTTCAAAGTTTCGTTTCCTACTTCGAACACTCACGACATGCGGGGCTGACGCCACTCCTCTCCGAAGTTTGATCGTTGGCAGCGATGTCGGTTGCCTGCCAACCCAATTCACTCCCTCCTTCCCAAACCGCAAACGGAATTCATCATGCCGAACTGGTCCGCCGACGTTCCGGTCATTGCTCCCTCGATGTTGAAGTGCGATTACAGTGACATGCGCCAAGAGGTCGAACGACTCGACGCAGCTCAAGCCGCGTGGTTTCACTGGGACGTGATGGACGGGCACTTCGTTCCGAACCTGTCTTACGGCGCGATGGTCATCCAGGCGATTCGGCCGCGCACGAAAGCCTTCTTCGATGCCCATTTGATGATCTCCGATCCGGCCACATATCTGGATGGCTATCTCAAGGCGGGTTGCGACGCGATCACGTTTCATATTGAGGCCGTTCCCGATCCGACCGCTTTGCTGAGGCGTATTCGTTCGGCGGGTCGGCGAGCCGGTTTGGCGATCAATCCGCAGACGCCCGTCTCGGCCATCGAACCGTACTTGGCCGACTGCGATCTCGTGCTGACGATGAGTGTTGAGCCGGGGTTCGGCGGTCAGAAATTCATGCCTGAAGTCCTCGACAAAGTGCGGCGATTGAAGCAGCTCGTCGGGCCGCAGACACTGCTGTCGATCGACGGCGGAATCGCGGCTGACACGATCGCGCAGGCGGCAGCGGCGGGGTGCCAAGTCTTCGTGGCGGGCAGTGCGATTTTCGATGAGCCAAACTATACTGTCGCCATTCAAAATCTCGCCCAGTTGGCAGGAGCCTCCTCACGATGAGTGCTGCGACATCGACGGAATCTGATCAAAACGGTGCCGATCAAAACGGTGCCGATCAAAACGGTGAAGCCCCGCGCACCAAGCGCGGCGTTCCCGAAGGTCTGTGGATCTCGTGCGATGCCTGCAAAAGCACGGTCTTTCGCAAGCAGGTCGATAAGAACCTGTTCCTGTGCCCCGAGTGCAATCATCACTTCATCGTCCCCGGTCGCATCCGCATTCAACAACTGCTCGACGAAGACAGTTTTGAAGAATGGTTTGCGAAACTAGGACCCAAAGACCCGCTCGGCTTTGTGGACACCAAGCCCTACAAAGACCGCCTGATTGCTGAGCAGAAGAAGTCTGGACTCACGGAGGCGTGTATTGCTGGTCGCGGTTACATGCGCGGCCGCCCGTTGGTCTTCGCACTCACTGACTCCGCCTTCATCATGGGGAGCATGGGTTCGGTGGTGGGCGAGAAGCTGACACGCTCGGTGGAAGAGGCGACTCGCCTGAAGTTGCCGCTCGTCATTCTCAGCGGCTCCGGCGGCGGCGCTCGGATGCACGAAGGGATTCTGTCGCTGATGCAGATGGGGAAGGTCTCGGCCGCGTTGGCTCGCTATCAAGAAGCAGGCGGACTGTTCATTTCGGTACTTACGAACCCGACGATGGGCGGAGTGGCTGCCAGCTTCGCGTCGCTCGGTGACATCATCGTCGCCGAACCGAAAGCGTTGATTGGCTTCGCCGGACCGCGCGTCGTGAAAGCGACCTGCGGCATCGACCTGCCAGCCGGATTTCAGACCAGCGAGTTCCTGCTCGAACACGGCTTCGTTGATCGCATCATCCCGCGACCCGAGCTGCGCACCGAACTCGCGCGACTGATCGATTACTGCGAGATGTGATCGCGTTGACACTCGCACTTGGCAAGTTGGAGTTCTGATTTGAAATCAGTGCTAGTGCTTCGTCACAGCTTGATTTGGGGGTAGCCACGCTCGCCAGAGCGTGGGGCAACCACGTTTGACCGACCACGTTCTGGCGAACGTAGCTACAACGTCAACTCGAATTCTTAGTCGTGACACAGCACTAGCAGCCTGTTGAAAAAGGGATTTGTAGTAACTCGAAGCGTGAGCGAGGGACGTGTTTCTCGACGTTTTTGCAATCTCACCATCCCTCGCTGACGCTGCGGGTTACTTTTTCAACGGGCTACTCGCAGCAACTTCTCTCGCTCACGCTGCGGGTTATTTGTCAGACCTCCCCCATCCGCCCACCACTTCTCTCCGTCCGGTGTTTTCATGTTCGACTTTCTGAAGAAGCTGCTTCAATCCAAGCCTAAAGTGGTGAAGCTCGACATCAATCGGCGGTTCCAACTGGTCAGTCGAGTTGGTCAAGGGAGCATGTCAAAGGTTTGGCGCGCCATTGATGGACGGACGGGGAAGACGGTCGCTCTGAAGTTGCTCGATATCGACAAGACCAAGCGGCTGGAATCGCGTTTCATCGGCATCAGGACGAAGAAGCCTACTGAAGGGGAAGTCGCGATCACGCTCAAGCACCCGCACGTCGTGCAGACGTTCGAGTTCGGCATCACCACAAACAACGAGCAGTACCTTGTGATGGAATTTGTCGAGGGGGTCAGCTTGAGCTACCTCGTCGATGTTCAAAATGACGTGATGCAGCGGAACCGCTTGCGGATGGTGGTCGAGTTGGGTGAGGCGATCGAGTACTTCCACAAGCAGAACTGGATTCACCGCGACATCTGTCCGCGTAATGTGATCCTCGATCAGGAATACTCCATCAAGCTGATCGACTTCGGCTTGGTCGTCCCGAACATTGCCGAGTTCCAAGCGCCGGGGAACCGAACCGGCACGGCCAACTACATGGCTCCGGAACTCATCAAACGACAACGAACCGACCAGCGGATCGACATTTTTTCGTACGCGGTCACGTGCTACGAGATGTACGCGAAACGACTGCCGTGGGAAGCCGCTGAAACTTTGGATGCCGTTCTCAAGCACATCAACGCGCCGCCAGATGACATCAAGAAACATGTCCCCGACATCGACTCGCGAGTGGCTGACGCCATCATGCAGGGATTGGCTCTTGAGCCGCGCGATCGCTGGCAGACAATGACCGAAATGGTGGCCGAACTGCGCGAAGCGTATCTCGACCGGAAGAAGTAGGACGCCGCGATGAATGGCGTTGCTCTGGTTCCCCGAGCGGCTCTGGTTCCCAAGCTGGAGCTTGGGAACCCGTTGGCGAGAAGCTCCTGCTTCGAGTCGATCTGAACAATCGCGAAGCTGGAGCTTCAAGACCGTGGGTTCCCAAGCTGGAGCTTGGGAACCAGATTTCAAACCAGACCTTCGATCGTTTCCGCTTTCCCTCAAAGAACCGCGTCCCATGCTCTCCATCATCGACTACGGAATGGGCAATCTGCGATCAGTGCAGAAGGCGTTTGAAAAGCTCGGCTCGCCGGCGGAGATCGTGACTCGTCCGGAACAAGTGCGTGCCGCGCGCAAGCTGGTGTTGCCGGGAGTCGGCGCGTTCCGCGATGCGATTCATGAGTTGGAACGACTCGCATTGGTCGAACCGATTCGAGAACACGTGCAGGCCGATCGACCGTTCCTCGGCATCTGCCTG
>JAYVOX010000114.1:0-2559 GCA_043757695.1 Schlesneria sp. | reverse complement strand
ATTAACACACGCGACGAAGCGTTCACGAACAAGGTGCCGTTCCTGGGTGACTTGCCGCTGATCGGAGCCGCCTTCCGGTACGACTCGCGCAGCACGCGCCGTGTGGAACTGTTGGTGTTTCTCACACCGCGCGTCATCGGTGGTCCGATGGATGAAGAGTCGATTAAAGAGGTGGAAATGGGACGCCTGCACTACATCGAGTGCGAAGCCGAGAACATTCATGGCCCGTTGCGCGCGCTGCCCGGTCCCGATCAAGTCTTCGACGAGAACGGTGCGCCGTGGTACGGACCCGGCCAGACGGTCCCCAGTGGCCCGGCTCCTGCTTTGGAAACAGCGCCGCAATTGCCACCTCCGTCTCCCCCCATGCCGACCACGAACAAGCCCGTCATGCACGACCCGGCTTTCAGCCCGGCGAGTGCCTCGCGATTGCGTTACACCGAAGAAGACGATCAGCCTTCCCAAGTTCAACAGGCCAAGGCCGAAACGATCTCATCACCTCGAAAGACCTCACGCAGCCCAACCAAGTCGCCCGCCGCGACTGGCTCCAAAGGCTGGGGTCTGCGTAACCGATGAGCTTCGTAGGATGGGCACTCCTGCCCGTCCTGTCTTTGATCTTCGGAACGAACAATCAAACAGCCGGACGGGCAGGAGTGCCCATCCTACGATGATGTATTTGGACCGGTTCTGAAACACGAAACTCCACCCGACGGAAGTCTCTCTCATGTCCGTTGCCACGCGAACGCTGACCGGTCTGTTGTGCGGTTGCCTCCTGCTGACATCGGTCGGCTGTGCGACGTTCCACCTGCCGTTTGGACAGGACCGGATGCAGAAGGCGACGGCGCGCAATCCTGTCGTGCAGATCATCTGCATCTGGCAACCGTCGGAAGGACGTGATCCATCCGGGCGACCGTGTCGGGGATTCGCCGGACAGATTCTGTTTCTGGCCAACCGTGGTTCGTTGCCAGTGCAAGTGGATGGCGATGTCCGCATCTATCTGTTCGACGATCAGGGGGCTACCGAAGAGCAGACGAAGCCGCTCCATCAATTCGACTTCGACTCAGCCACGTGGGCACCGCATCTGACGAAGGGGACACTCGGCCCGACGTACAGCGTCTTCGTGCCGTACATGCGACTCGGCACGAACGAAGCCAAATGCGCGTTGCGAGTTCGCTTGAAGGCCGACGATCAACCGGCAGTCTTCTCGGACATGGCGACGATCCCGTTGGATGGTCGCACGAAGAAGACCAGTGACACCGAAGATCAGCTTCCTACTGTCGAAGAGGCCCAAGCGGCGCTCGACACGGTTTCCAAAACGATGCGTCGCACCACGACGATCTCGATGAATGGTGAGACCTCGAAACCACACGCGAAGAGCAACCTCGTGCAGACCGCCGCGTTGTCCGTTCGCGCCGACGAAGCCGTGGGCCGCGTGCAGCTCGCCAATTTTGAAGAAGGTTCAGAACCGAGCGACCCGAGTTCGCAGCGGATCGAGCAACTCGAACAGCTCGTCCAGCAACTGCTCGACAATCAACACGGTGCCACTGAGGAACGGACGAAGCCTGCGACTCGCCGAGTTCAGCAGGCATCCGCCAGCGCCCCCGCCGCAGATCACGTGGTCGAACCGGCGTTCGAATCGAACCGAGTTCGCGTCAAACGGCGTGAGGTGGAATTGACTCCCCCCGCGCGACTGACGGGCGAAACGACTCGGCATCCCCTCAGTGACTTGGAAGAGGACTCGCCGCAGCCGATCCGCATGAACTCACGTCCGCGTCGCGAAGCCGTGGCCGAGCATCCGCTCGCCGCGCTCGATGACGAGATGGCACGCGAGAGCCAGACACAACCGACGTCTTTTCGGCGCGAGACACGCCAGTCAGTTTCCACTCGTGAACCCGCTCCCCGCGAGGCCGTCGCACCGACCTCGCGCACGATCCTCGCCACCGAACAGCCACCTCGCGAAGTTCATTCGTGGAGCGACCCGTTCGAGCCGATCAACACGAATGGCGCGAACAACCTCGAACGTTGAGGCCGTCCCGGCGAAGGTTGACCCGTGTGGTGGAGGCCGCGTACCACACGGCCCTGTCTGCGGAGCGACCGGACGCCTTACGTCCATCGCTCGGAATGTCTCAGATGGGGCCGCCCGAAGTGTCGCTCTCGACTCCTGACTCCACGAAAGCGAGTGCGATGAACCAGCCCGATTCGCAGACCGCCGTCTTGCTCATCGCCCACGGAAGTCGGCGTGCTTCGGCGAACGACGATCTCGTGCAACTGGCGGGATTGGTTGTCCGTCGCGGGCCGTTTCCAATCGTCGAAGTCTCGTACTTGGAGTTGGCCGAACCGACGATCGCAGCGGGAGGCCGTGCGTGCGTGAAGCGCGGTGCGTGTCGAGTCTTGCTGCTGCCGTACTTTTTGTCAGCGGGAGTCCACGTCGTCACGGACCTCGAAGCGCATCGCCTGGAACTCGCCACTCAGTTCCCCGAAATCGAGTTCGTTCTCTGCCCGCATCTCGGCTTGCATCCGTTGATGGCCGAGATCGTCTTGGCGCGACTGGACGAAGGGCGT
>JAYVOX010000113.1:0-9442 GCA_043757695.1 Schlesneria sp. | reverse complement strand
GCTCCGTCGCTCCGCCGACGGAGAGTCTTGTCGGCGGAGCGACAAGACTACAGTAGGTTTCGATCACGGTTTGAAAGCCTCACTCTGGGCCGCGTGGGAAATATCAGGTCGAAAAGGCTAATCCAAAAATCTAAAGCTCCGTCAAGCCGGAGCACTCCAAAAGGAAACATCCATGCGAGTCGGCGAGGTGATCGGCAAAGTGACGCTGTCCAAGTGCAACGCGATGGTCGCGGGTGGCACGTGGCTGGTCGTTGTGCCGCTGAACGTCGCGGGACTCAAGGGAGATGACAAGGGGCGTGACGAGGCTCTCGTCGTCTACGACGAACTCGGCGCGTCGCCCGGTACGAAGATCGGCTTCAGTGAAGGAGGCGAAGCGGCCAACCCGTTCGCTCCCAACCACAAGCCGCTCGACGCCTACAACGCCTGTATTTTGGACTCGATAGAAGTGGATGGTGGATAGTGGGCAGTGGATAGCAAGAAGCAAAACGTTCTTGTCTTCCTACCCACTACCCACCAGCCACTACCTACTTTTGTTTTAGGAAACTCAAATGGCCAGCCAGTGGAACTCCGGGATCAATGACCGGAAACTCAAAGAAGACATCTGCGAAATCGGGCGTCGCGTCTACAACAAGGGCTTCGCGGCGGCGAACGATGGGAACATCTCCATCCGCGTCGGCGAGAACGAAGTGCTTTGTTCGCCGACGATGATCTGCAAGGGATTCATGACGCCCGACGACATCTGCGCGGTGGACATGGAAGGCGTGCAGATCGCCGGCAAGCGGAAGCGGACCAGCGAAGTCCTGCTGCACCTGGCCATCATGAAGCATCGGCCCGACGTGAAGGCGGTCGTTCACTGCCATCCGCCGCATGCGACGGCGTTCGCGGTCGCCCGCGAACCGATTCCGCAGTGCATCCTGCCCGAAATCGAAGTCTTCATGGGTGAGGTGCCGATCGCGCCGTATGAGACTCCCGGTGGCCACGCCTTCGCCAACACGGTGGTTCCATTCTTGGCGAACGGAGTCAACACGATCATCCTCACCAACCACGGCACGGTGACGTTCGGCAAGACCATTGAAGAGGCGTATTGGAAGACCGAGATCCTCGACGCCTACTGCCGCATCCTGCTGCTGTCGAAGCAACTCGGCCGCGTGACGTATCTCAACGAGCGTGAGTCTGTCGAACTGCTCGACCTGAAGAAGAAGCTCGGCTTCGACGATCCTCGCTTCCATGTCGAGGACTGCGACCTGTGCAGCAACACGGCATTCCGCGACGGCTACAAGGAAAAGATGCCCGAACAAAAAGCCTTCGAAGCAGCCCCGATTTACCCCGGCTACCTCGAACGCCAGAAGGCCGCTTCCGGCAACGCGATCACCGGAGCCGCTCCGATCATCAGTGCCGTCAACAGCGGATCGAAGTCTGAGCCGGACATGGAAACGCTCGTGAGACTCATCACGGAACAAGTGGTGGCGGCGATGAGCAAGTGAGCTGACTTCAGTAGAATCTGAACGTGGTTGAGAATTTCAATGCCGCTCTTCAGAGATGAGGTCTCACGATGCCGATTCATGACTGGTCCAAGGTCGTCGCGGGAAACTTCCATGACTTTCATCAATCTTGGATTATCGAGATTCGGAATGCGTTGAATGACGGCCTGCTCCCGGAAGGGTTTTACGCGCTCGCTGAGCAAGCGGCGAAGGGGCTGATTCCGGATGTACTGACACTGCAAGAACCGCTTGAACAAAGGGGCGACTACAACGACACGTTGGCAAGCGGTTCGAACGTACTCAGTTTGTCAAAACGACCTCCTCAGGTTCGCTACAGGGAACTGTCCGAGGTGGACATCTATGCGACCCGCGCGGATCACGTGGCCGTTCGCCATGCCAACGGGGATCGGATCGTCGCCCTAGTGGAGATCGTGTCACTGGGGAACAAAACCACTGAGAAAGCTGTCGAGAAATTCGTCGAGAAACTGTTCAAGGCAACTGACCGAGGCTGCCATTCACTGGTCATCGACCTTCATCGGCCACAAGTACACGATCCACGAGGTGTTCACGCCCTGTTTTGGGAGCACATCCAAAGCGTTGCTCATGGAGTTACCGAAGAACAGCCTTATGGGGTTTCGTCGTATTGCGCCGATGTTCCACCGGTCGCGTGGTTCGAGCCAATCGGGTTGGGAGAGCCTTTGCCGAACATGCCACTGTTTCTAAGCAATGATTACTACATTGATATCCCGTTGGAGACGACATACGTCGCAACGTGGAACCGCGTCCCCAAGCGGTGGCGCGATGTCATTGAGGCGGTTGAGTAAGTTGTAGGGTGGGACCAGCGGCGCTTCGCCGCGCTGGCCCACCATGAGTCGAGAGTTTTCAACATGGTGAGCCAACGCCCGAACGGGGCGTGTCCCACCCTACGAGAGACATAAGAGGCGATCATGAAAGTCAGCATTATCGGCGGTGGCGGTCTGGTCGGGTCGTGTGCCGGGTTTGCGTTGCAGTCCGGGAAGATCGTGAAGCACATTCACTTGGTGGATGTGAATCAGGAGGCGTGCGAAGGCCAGGCGTTGGACCTGCTGCACGGCGCGAGCATTCTCGCCGATCAGAAGATCACGTCGGGTGACATGAAATCGTGCGCAGACAGTGATTGCGTGGTGATCACCGCCGGGCTGCGACGCAAGCCGGAGGAGAGCCGTCTCGATCTGATCGGTCGCAACGTGACTCTGTTCCGAGGCATCCTGACCGAACTCAAATCGGGCGGTCTGCGCAAAGACGCGATTGTGTTCGTGGTCTCGAACCCGGTCGATGTACTCACCTATTTGGCGATCAAGGAACTCGGGTTGCCTGCGTCGCAGGTGATCGGCCTCGGCACGGTGCTCGATACGACGCGATTGCGAAGCCTGCTCGCTCAACGTCTGGATGTCCCGCCGACTCAGGTCGATGTGACGATCTACGGCGAACACGGCGACAGCATGGTTCCGATCTGGTCGGCCGCTCAAATCGCCGGTTTGCCGCTCGAAAAGTATCCCGGCGTGAACTCTCAATTGATCGCCGACATCGAGAAGAAGACGCGCGGGAGTGGTGCGGAAGTCATCAAGAAGAAGGGTGGAGCCGGCTTCGCGGTCGGAGTCTCGATCGCCGATGTCATTCATTCGATCGCCCTCGATCAACGCCGCATCCTGCCGGTGAGTTCGCTGCAAACGGGAGCCTACGGCCTGCGCGACGTGGCCATCTCGGTGCCGACCGTCGTCGGCCGCAAGGGCGTTCTCGGAGTGATCGAAGTGGACCTGTGGCCCAAGGAAAAAATGGCCCTCCAAAAATCGGGAGCCGTGCTGCGTGAGACAATTGAGAAAGTGCTGTGACTTCCGGAGTCATTGGGTTGATGGCCCCTGGTCAAAGCATGACCAAGGGCAACAAACTCGCGTCACGATCAGGGGACCGTGCGTCGCTTCTCTAGGACCACGCGGTTTCCCTTCGCGTTGTACTCGACTCGCGTCATGAACGAGCGGATCAGCATGATGCCGCGGCCGCAGGGACGTTCGAGATTCTCTTCGGCCGTCGGGTCGGGAACATCGACCATGTTGAAGCCGAGTCCTTGATCTTCGATTTCGACTCGCAGGAAATCGTCTTCAATCAGGCAGTTCACTCGCACGGTTTTGTCGGGGTCCAAGCCATTGCCGTGTTTGATCGCATTGACGAGCGCCTCTTCGAGCGCCAGCCGAATGCCGAAGACATCGCGCATGGAATATTCCAAGCTCTCCAAGCGGGCGACGATGCGTTCCTGCACCGCTTGCCCCGCATCGGTATCGCTGGGAATCACGACCTCGAATTGTTCGTGAACCGGCATGATGTGTGATTGCAACCGGTAGGAAAGGGACGCAGCCACCGAACGGCGGCTGCGTGACAAGGCGACGGCTTACTTCAGATGCCTTCGAGGGCGTCTTCCTGAGTCGCCTTGATGTCGAAGATTTTGTTGAGGCGAGTGATCTCAAAAACCTCGTAGATTTCGGGACGGATGCAACAGAGTCGCAGCTTGGCCTTGGCCGCCTTGACCTTCTTGTCCATCGTGATCAGCTTGCCGAGAGCCGCGCTGGAGAGGTATTCGACGACACTGAAGTCGAGGACGATCTTCTTGCGACCGTCTTCGTCCACGAGGGCGAAGAGTTGGTTGCCGATGGTCTGAATGTTCGTTTCGTCGAGGATTTTCTTATCGACGAACTTGGCGACGGTGACTCCGCCGATTTCTTCGATATCCAGCCGTCGTTGTCCACTAGACATGTCTTGTTTCCCTTGCGAGGTAAGTCCCCGCCGCTGAAATGTTCCTGACCCGTCGCCACCGCGCACTTCACGTCGCACATTGATGAACGACTCGTGAAATAGCGACCGATTTTCGACGCCCGATTGAGCGGCGGCATCATCCAGTCAGTATGAATGGCTGTCAAGCGTTGCGTTTCATGGGGATCGGATCGCCTGCCAGTCCCGTTCTCGGCGACAAACTCGTGATCGTGGATCGCCTCAACGCTTGGCACTCGCGCGGTCATGTTCCACTGCTCGATGCCGTTGGTTCGACAGACTTCATCAGTCAGCTATCGACATCAGTCAGCCATCGACAAAACTCGATCAGCAACCGCCTGAGTTGCCAGCGGTCGAGCGAGGTCTCTCGCCAAAAGGCTCATCCGACCACGCAGTTCATCGTCTTGCATCAGGCGGCACAGTGCCGTTGCCAGTGCTGTTGAGGTTTCTGTATTTGATGCGCGATGTTCGACCATGCTGGCGGCTCCATTGGCGGTGTGGACGAGGGCATTCGCGCGTTGATGCTGATCGATCGCGTGCGGATACGGCAGCAGGATTGCCGGAAGTCCGCCGCAGGCGAGTTCGGCGAGGGTCGTCGCACCGGCACGAGACACGACGAGCGAAGCGGCTTGATAACGAGCGGGCATGTCATCGAAGAACGCTTCCACAAGACTTCCGTTTGAGAACGCGGCGTGAGCGACTCGCATGGCTTCGAGTTGGCGCGGTCCTGTCTGGTGAACGACGCGCCAACGGGAACGGACATCTCCGACCAACTGCAACGCTGCGACAACCGCTTCGTTCAGCGAGTCGGCACCTTGACTGCCTCCCAGAATGAGCAACTCGCGCGGAGTCTGTTCGAGGGATGCGGTTCTTTCTGCGATCCACGACATGGTCTCGATGATCTCACGGCGGACGGGGTTGCCCGTGAGTTCGACCGTCACGCCGCGCGGCAATTGTTGAGCGGTCTCAGCGAAGGACGTGCAGACGACGCTCGCGAGACGACTTAGCCAGCGTGTCGCTCGACCGGGGATGACGTTTTGTTCGAGCAGAACAACCGGACAGCCTGCGCGAGCGGCTTCCCACACGAGTGGCGTGCTGGCGTAACCGCCCAAGCCGATGACAGCACTCGGTCGCTCGAAGCGGATCAATTGTCGAGCTGCGCGCCACGCTGACCAGTTGCGCGTCATGAACCGCCACGGATGCCGTGTCAGTTCGCGCGGTGGCTCGACGGAGAGACCGCGTCGCTCGAAGTGATGACGGCTGAGAATCGCCTGCTCGAGCGTTCGTTCTGAGCCGACGAACAACAGTCGTGCGTCTGGCTCACGGCGCTGCAGTTCGAGCGCGACGGCGACTCCGGGGAACAGATGCCCGCCGGTTCCGCCACCAGTCAGAATGAATGTTCGTGGTTGAGTCATGGTCGCAACGAGTGAGACATCGCCGTTCCTCGCCAGAGAGTGGGAGACGATCAACCAGCCCAAGTTCTGCTGAACGTGGCGACCTCCAAGCAGCCTGATTGACTTCCCGACTCGTCTCGATCACTTTCGCACTTGGACTTTCGTGGCACCGGGCCACTTCCAGTAGCGGGCCTGTTGTTCGCGAGTCGCTTGTTCAATTTGAGCCTTCAAACGCAGTGCTTCTCGATCCGCTTTGTTCTGGCGGAGGGCAGCGTCGATTTGCTGTCGTGCCTTCAACAAGTTCCCTGCGGCGAAATAGTCTTGAGCACGTTCGTAGTGGCGGCGTGCCAGATTGTGGCGGTTGAGGGGTGAGAGATTGTCGCGAATGTGAGCGGCTCGGTCTTCGGTCTCCGCTTGCAATGCGGCCCCTTCGATCGAGGATTCGGGTTCGGTAACGATGTGCGGAGTGATGAGGACGATGAGTTCTTGGCGTTGCGTTCGCTCGGTCTTGTTGCGGAAGGCCGCGCCGACGAGCGGGATCGCGCCGAGCAGCGGTACGCGGTCGATCGACTCGCGCGTCTCTTCCGAAATCAGGCCGCCGATCACCACTGTCGAACCATCGCGGACCATGATATTTGTCGTCACTTCGGTCGTGGTCAGATTGGGCAACCCCGTTTGCTTGTTGATCGTGGCCGAGCTGCGTTCCGGATGAATCTCCAATCGGACTAGGCCATCCGGAGAAATGAACGGACGGAACAGCAGCTTCGTACCGGCGTCGAGGAACTGCACGTTCTCAACCGTTTGTGTCCCGTTGAAGGCGAGCGTTTTGTAGCTCACGCGATCGCCGATGATCATCTCGGCCTTCTGCTTGTTGAGAACGCGAATCACAGGAGCCGCGACGAGACTGGTGTCGGCGATCCGTTCGAGCGACCGGATGAAGCTGTTGATGTCGCCCGCGATACAGCCGCACTTCAGCCCGGAGGCATTGGCCGAGAGGTCACTCGACCCACCAGTGAGACTCGGCGCATCGGCGACGCTCGCCGAGCCATGATGCCCGTTGAGCAGCGCGAAGTTGACACCGAACTCCATCGTGTCCGACAGGGCGACGCTGAGAATTTTTGCTTCGATGAGAACCTGCAACGGCGGCACGTCCATCTCGATGATGATCTTGTCGATCACTTCAATCACTTCGGAATAATCTTGCACGAGCAGAGCGTCGCGCTGCGCGAGACTATCGCCGCCGGTGTTCTCCATCGTCTTCGCGATCCCGACTTGAGACGGACTGGTGACGGCATGTTGCCCGACATCCTTCGTCAGGAGCGGCGTGAGGAGTTTGCTGAGTTCGCTCGCGCTGATGTACATCGGCTGATAGACCTTCGTGACGAGCTTGCGATTGAGCTGCGTCAGTCGCGCCACTTCGACTGCTGAGCGGACATAGACGAAGTCCGCCTCGCGCTCGTGGACGAAGCCGCGCGATTTGAGAATCGCCTCCAGCGCGCGATCGACCGTCACGTCTTGCAGGTTCAGCGTGAGGCGGCCTTGGACCTCGGGACTCGGCAAGATGTTCACACCGGCGAGTTGAGCCAGCATGTCGAGAACCTGCGTCAGCTCCGCCTCGTGAACTTGGAGCGAAAACTTTTCGTCGTCGAGGTTCCCGTCGCCCGCGACACCCTTTTCACCCTGAATGATTTTGATTGTCCCTTCGCGCCCAGTTCCCTCGCGCCCAGCTCCTTCGCGGGGGCCGGAGTTGTTCGACGCGGCGGCGTTTCCAACCGGCGCGACCGGTTCCGCAGGTGGCAGTGGTGTCGCGGGGAGATCGGAAGCCGTGTCGAGTTGACTGACAACCTGTTTCGCACGCGAGTACTCACGCTGTTCGAGCAACTTCGCGGCGCGATCCAATTCCGACAACTTCCCTTCGACTTGGGCTTGAGCCAGTTGGTCGAGCCGACGCTGCATTCCTGCCAGTCGCGATTCAACTTGCTCGGCAGCGGAAGGACGCGGCGTCGTCGATTCACTCGTCTCGTTGGTCGGTTGAAACGCCACGTGCAATCGCCGCTGCACTTCGACCACGGGTGGAGTCTCTGCGGAAGTCGGCGTCAGTTCGCGACCTGGCGGCAACGCATTTGGCGTTCGCGGTGACGGAGCAATCGTGTTGCGGTCGTTGGAGAGACGAGGCTGAGTCCGCGCGGTTTGCATCGGGTCGAGCCGCGCGGGATCGGCTTGAGCGATAGCTGCGTCAGGCTTCGCCACGGGCATCTCGACAGGCGAGCTTCCCGTGACCGAACCGGTCAAATCGCGCGCATGACTGACCGTCAGCGCGGCCACTCGCGGAGATTCGTTCAGGCTGACATCGTCTGGAGCGGACGCCGCATTCGGCTTGGCCGTGACTGGTGAAACGGCGGTCTTCGAGGGTGTCGTTCTCGATTTGGCCAGTGCCTCCCAGCGCGTCCCTTTGGATTGAAGCTGGCGATGCCGGACGTTCGCCGCGCAGAGGACCAGCAACGGCAACGCAATCGCGAGAGCCATCGCAGTGAACGCGACGCGGAAGAGAGGAGAGTGTCGATTCATGGGTCGTCCGTGACCGAGTGTGTCGCCGCGAGAACGCGCGACTCGGCAGATTAGGGTTTGATCGACTGAGTCAATTTCGGTTCGTCATTCGGAATCAACGCGTCCCGCAATTGTGGGCGGGACATGGTCAACACAAAGTCCTGATCACCGGCGGTCAAGAGGACTCGCTCCGACTTGACGGACGCCAGTCGATAGCGCTGGCCGTTCGTGATCACGTCTTGGCCTTGGTGGTAGAGCCGTCCGTTAATGAGAGCCACACGCCGCGTGCGACCGACCATCGTGCTGTTCAGTTCGAGCTTCGGTGCGAAGGACTTCGTAAGGGAACCCGTTTGAGGGGTCGGTACGACTGACGGAGCGGTTTGTGAGTCAGATCGCGCGGCTTGCTCTTCCATGTCGGCATTGGCGAACAACACCGGCAACGGCAATTGTGCTTCGTCGATAGTGAACGGATCTCGCGTTGCCAGCGACAGGTCGGCCGGATGAAACAGCGGATCGTTCTTCAATGATTCCGACAGGCTCTTCCAAAATGACGATCGCGCGCCGACACCGATCTCGTTGGGAATCGCGTGAGCGGGAATCGAGTTCGACGGCCCCGTCGTGGAAAGGCCCGTCGCGCGATTGACCAGAGCGGCTCCTTGCGCAGTTGCTACTTCGTGAGGCGAAGAGGCTCGCAGCAGCATCGGCACCCAGCAGCTACAGCCCAACAGAAACAGGACACCGAGCGCGGCGGGCCGCTTCCCGTTCGCGATCAGCGCGCGTGGCAGTCGTGTGTAGAGGTCTCGCATGGCAGTGAAGTCTTGAGGGAGTCGAGGGCCGTGGGCAATCGGCCAATGGCGCTTGTTTTAGAGCAACCGAACACATCAGCCGGAACGCGCTAGGTGTCTGTCCGGAAAGTCGAAGGCCATCCCTTCCGTAGGGTGGGCACTGCCCACCATCAACGACCGATTGTGGTGGGCAGTGCCCCCCTACGGGTATCCGGACTGACACCTCGCGTCCGGTTCTCGCAATTCTCAGCAAACCGGACGCGAGCGCGTTCCGGCTGATTTCTAAAACAAGTGCCATTGGCCAATGGCCAATGGCCGTGGACAGAAAGAAAAAGAGGCTCTCCGCCATTCCTGTTGGCCCGCAGAAATTAGCCGCAGGGCGCTAGCCCCGGTTAAGCGAAATCGAACCGGGGCTAGCGCCCTGCGGCTGATG
>JAYVOX010000112.1:0-2561 GCA_043757695.1 Schlesneria sp. | reverse complement strand
TGGTCGTCCACTTCTACGACGACAACCGCCGCCTGTTCGAGAGCATTACGGTCGGCCCCTGGATCGGCACGACCGACGATTGGCGCACGGTCAACAAGACGATCACCGTCCCGCCGAAGTCGCGCGAGATGATCGTCCGCATCGGCCTCAACGGCGGTACCGGCAAGCTCTGGTTGGACGATGTTCAACTCACGCCGAAGCCACGCTGATGGCGCGCGAGACGGTTGTGCCCGTCCCACGTTTGATTTGTGAGAGTACGTTCCGAAGCGACGGGTCAAAGGGTGATTGCGATGCGAACGTGGACTTTCAGACTATTGATGCCGTTGGCATCAGTGCTGTGCCTCGCCGTGTGGCATGGCGTGGCGAGTGACCTCGCGTTGGCTCAGCGTCGAGTTCCCCACAACGCACCATCCCAGTCACCGTCACAACGCTTGTTGCCGCCGCCCGCAGGAGCGTTGGCCAATCCGCGTCAGCAGGTACAGTGGCTTCAACAACTGAAGGACGGGCTGGGAGCCGAGAGCCGTTCGCCGACACTCCCTCCGTTCGACCCCGAGCAACTGAAGCGGCTGCAAGAGACGATGCAGCAGATGGCGGGCGGGCGTTCCAATGTCCCACCGCTTCCCAAGTTGGACGGCTTGTCGCCCGAACAGATTTCCAAGGCTTTGTCCGACCCCGCGCTGCGCGAGCAAGTCCGTAAGCTGCTCGAACAGTTCCGGACGCAAGGCCAGCCCACTCGTAACGGAACGGCTCCCGATTCCCCAAGCGGCGCGAATCCCGAAGCCTTGCCGCGCGAGTTGCAGGAGTTGATGCAGCAGATGACCGACCAACCCAGTCATCTGCCAAGTAACCCAGCTCAGAGCAGCCCCTCATCGTAGCGCGATTCCGCCGAGGCGGCGTCCACGGAGCGCGCGAACCCGGCGGTAGATCGCGCTCCCGGAAAACCATCGCCGAGCAGAGAACCGATCGGACCACCAGAAAAACCGGATCGCCAACGTGAGGCGCGAATTACCGCCTCGTCCGAAAGCCCGAGCCGCAACTCACCGTCACTCGGAGCAGATCGTCGGCCCGCAGTCGTCCCACCCACTGGAGGAGCTGCCACAGCGAGGCCAGCACCGCCGTCCGAGGCTCCCGCGTTGCCACGTTTGTCACGCCAGGCAACTCCGCCTCTCAACTCTCAGCCAGCGCTCAACGCCTCCTCCTCCAGCGAACCTCCGAGTCGTTGTGTGTTCCGAAGACTCCACACACCCTACGCGACTGCCATCAACGGGTAAATCTTGCTGACGATGAAGCCGTCGCGAGACATGCCGTCGATTGTCCCAGCTGCGCCGGCTGGTGGGGTGCCGGACGGTGAAGCAGCGGCTGTCGTTCCACTCGGTGCAGCGGCGGAAATGTAGTCGGCATAGTCCTGAGCGACCGCTGAAAGGATCGCCGCCGCAATCGCGGCGATCTCTTGCACTCCTGCCGCGTCATCGGCGATCACCCCGGTCTTTTTGTCGTCGGCTTCCCTGTTGGAATCCGTATCGAGAGCGTCGATCTCCGCTTCAAAGGCCGCTGGGTGGCCCGGCTTGCATCAAGCCGGGTGCGTCAGCACAAAAAACTTTGAGTGGACGTTCTGTGGAGTGGGACGCTCGATCTTGTTCAATGTTCGTACCGAAGCTTCTTGTCACCCCGCGATATTCGGTTCCTGACACCTTTGTTTTCCCCGAACAGGCTTGGCGAGACTTGAAGCTCGGCATCAAGGTCAAGGTGATTCGGTTGAGATCTTCAACCGGAAAGCCATCAAGCTGAGAACGTCAGCAGTCCTCTTGGAAAGCAATTCGGCATCCCGCACAGGCACGGGGCGGACTCACCGCCGACAGCACCTCGAAAACTTCCCGCCGGGACGAACGGTCCACCGGACGGAACGGCCGAGTTTCGCGCCGGAATGGGTCGCATTCCGAGCGGATCGGCCGATGTTCCGGGCGGAAGAGGCTCCATTCCGGCCAGAACGGGAGAGATTCCACCGGAATGGAGTCGGTTCCGGCTGGAACGGAACGGAATCCGCCTGCCTTGAAACACATTCCGGTCGGAACGGACATGATTCCAGCGGAATGGAAGAGATTCCGACCGGAACGGAAGAGATTCCGACCGGAACGGAAGAGATTCCAGCCGGAACGGAAGAGATTCCAGCCGGAACGGAGTCGAAAAACGGGGGAAGAACGCCACAAGCGACTGTTATTGTGCGAGTTACGGTGTGGGAGGCGTCGCCGCCGGGGCGTTGGCTCCGCGACGGATGTCGCTGCGAATCCGCGCGACCTGTTTTCCCTCTTCGGTCGTCTTCCCCACGAGGGCGATGATCGTGTCCAGCCGAGTCGAACCGATTCGGTACACGGCATCTTCCGCCGCCGTCACCTCCGCCGTCTTGTTCTTCAACTGAGTCTTGAGGACTTCCTGCTCCCCATCCTTGACCAGCAACTCTTGTTTGAGCGTCTCCAACTCGGCGATCCACGGGCCGACAGTCAACCCCTTCGCCAACAACCCCGCCTGATTGGTCACCAAATACTGACTGAGCGTCTGGATAA
>JAYVOX010000111.1:0-2561 GCA_043757695.1 Schlesneria sp. | reverse complement strand
TACCACTTTGGCGGAGTCAGCCCGATCAACGGACAGGTGCGAGACTTCATCGCCGCACTGCGTCCGGAACTCGATCGCGCGGGGATCGACCTGCCGATCTATTGGGGCAATCGCAATTGGCACCCGCTGCTACCAGAGACCGTGCAGCAAATGGCCCACGACGGCAAGCAGCGTGTATTGGCGGTCTTCACGTCGGCCTACAGTTCGTACTCCGGCTGCCGTCAATATCGCGAGAACGTCATCGCCGCGCGGGAAGCGACCGGAGCCAACGCACCGACCATCGACAAAGTTCGCGTCTTCTACAACCACCCCGACTTCATCGCAGCCAACGTCGAACGCATCCGATCCGCGATGGAGCGACTTCCCGACGCAAGCCGCTCCACTTCGCGAGTGGTCTTCACCGCGCACAGCATTCCGATGAGCATGGCCGACCACTGCAACTATGCAGTGCAACTGAATGAGACCTGCCGCCTGATTGCCGCCGTGTTGGAACTTTCCACCGATCGTTGGAGCCTCGTCTATCAAAGCCGCAGTGGACGACCGGGCGATCCGTGGTTGGAACCCGATGTCGTCGATCACATCCGCACGCTCTCCGATCAGGGGGTGAAGTCGCTCGTCATCGCACCCGTCGGTTTCCTGTCCGATCACATGGAAGTCCTCTTCGACTTGGATGAGGAAGCGCACGCGGTCTGTCAGGAACTCGGGATCGACATGGCCCGAGCCTCAACGGTCGGCACGCATCCACTCTTCGTGAGCATGGTTCGCGAACTGATCCAAGAGCGACTCGGAGGCGCTGTCGAGCGTCGAGCCATCGGTCACTTCGGCCCCAGCCACGATATGTGTCCCACCGACTGCTGCCTCTACACAATCCCAACCCGCCCCGCGCCCGCTTCGTCGGGAACAGGATCGCAATGACTTCCCGGCCTGGGCGACTCTTTCTCCCTCCCCTCGGCGGGGAGGGCCGGAGAGGGCGGATGACTTGGAATCAGGACACAATTCGTGCTCTCCGCCAATCCTGTTGGCCCGCAGAAATTAGCCGCAGGGCGCTAGCCCCGGTTCGATTTCGCTTAACCGGGGCTAGCGCCCTGCGGCTGATGTGCCACAAGAATCAACACGAATGGCGGAGAGCCTGAAAAGTGAAACAGGCGAGTCTGGATCGGGTCGTTGGATCGAAGAAGGCGCTGCAAACAATGCCCGCCACTCTCGTTGAAATCGCCCGTTTCCAAGCGGAGGCCGAAGCCACAACTCAGCTCGACCATCCGCAAATTGTCCCAATCCCGTCCGCTATTTACCGATCTTTGACAAGTCGATGTCAAAGCTGTTTGGTCCGGATTTGAGTTCCAATTTAAGCGTGCTTTTGTCTAACGATAGAAACACTGCCGGAATATCTTTGGGAGCCTCGGGCTTCGCCTCAGCGCCTTGCATCATCTTCTTTTGGTAGTCCGGGGAACTCGGGCCAGTCGCGATCGATGTCGTCATCGGCGGTTCTGGTGGTCGAACCATGACAACATACTGCCCCACCGGGATACCAATCTTGGGCTGAGCGCCTTTCAAGCTGAACTTACCGGCCGCATCGATCGTCCCGGCGGCGGTCGCGTCTTTATCCTTGCTGTAGAACACCACGGTGCTGTCGAACGTGACCGGCTTACCGTCGAACATCACGGTTCCAGTCACCGAAGCTTGCTCGCCTTTGGGGCGATCGGGTCCAGCCCCACAGCCGCAAATCAGGATCGTACTGAGAGAGCAGATCATGGTAATGCAGGGTAGCCAACGTGAACTCCGCGAGATACTGAAACGCATGGAACAATTCCTTATTTCGGACACGAGAACTATTGGATTAGAAGGGACTCAATTGGAGAGATGGCCAGTAAAATAACGATTCATTGAATTCGATTGAAAGACATGGCCAAAGCAAAAACGGGAGGGTTGCCAAGGCAACCCTCCCGTTTCTCAAAGCAACTCAGAACTCGCCGATCCGAACACCATCAGCGCGGGTGGCCAATCCCCGGACGGTCACCATATCAGTATTGTCACCCAAAAATCGGACACTTCCGTCTGCCAGCAGGACATGGACACCGCCTGTATGTGCCGAGCTGAGCGGGTTGTTGATGCCGTAATTATCGCCGACGCCTGGCCACGCGGCACTGTTGTCAATCGCAGGGGCATTCGGGGAGTAACGAACAGTGGTCAAGTTGAACTGACGCTCAAACATGCAGCCTGGACAGGCTGAAGGAAAGTTCAAATTGGGGCTACCCATGAGAATTCCGTGAGCTCCGTTCACTGGCACAATCTTCCCGCCAGTTGAATTGTAAATGAAGTTAGACGCTTCACCGACGAGGATCACATTCGTCGTGCCATCCGTGGCGTCTCTGATGGCGTAGGCTCTCATCGGTCCCATCATGCCACCGCCGCTCAAGATACCATTGGGGATTGAAGCCCCTCCACAGCACCCACAACACAATGCCATCTGGCTCGCGGGATTGGTGAAACCGGGGCCATCAGTCGCACCCGTGATTCCGTGGTACTGAGTAATCGTGGTGGGGCCACCACCGGTATCACGC
>JAYVOX010000110.1:0-9457 GCA_043757695.1 Schlesneria sp. | reverse complement strand
CCTTCCCGTCCAAGCGGCCGAGGACGCCAAGCAACCGCTGCCGCTCAAGCGGGTGGTGATGCTGAACTCGGGTGTCGGCTACTTTGAACACGCGGGGACGATCGACGGAAACAGCGTCATCGAATTCCCCGTCAACGTGGCCGACATCAACGACCTGCTGAAGAGTCTTGTCGTGCAGGATCAGGGGGGCGGTCGAGTCACCGCCGTGAACTACGGTTCGCCCGAACCGATCTCACAGACGTTGAAGACGCTCGCCATCGACGTGACCCGCAATCCGTCGCTCGCTCAGATCATCCACCAACTGCGCGGACAGAAGATTGAGCTGACCGTGGCCAGCGACACGAAGCCCATCGTCGGGACCGTGGCAGGTGTCGAGCGGCGGCGACTGGCCGTGGGCCGCGAGCAACAGGTGGTCGATCAGGACATTATCCTGC
This sequence comes from Schlesneria sp., assembly GCA_043757695.1. GTDB lineage: Bacteria > Planctomycetota > Planctomycetia > Planctomycetales > Planctomycetaceae > Schlesneria. The sequence goes on along the minus strand of JAYVOX010000110.1, from coordinate 9,023 downwards.
TGCGAACCGAGGCGGGTCTGCGCAGTGTGACCGTCGATTCGGTGATGCTCACCAAATTCAGCGACCCCAAAACCGATCGCGAGTTCCAGCAGGCGCTCGATCTATTGGCCGAGGCCCGGCAGCAGGATCGCAAGCAGGTGAAGCTCGACTTTCGCGGCCAGGGTCAGCGCGCGGTGAGCGTCGGCTACGTGCAGGAGTCTCCCGTGTGGAAGACCACGTATCGACTGGTCCTCGACGACGAGAAGCTGCCGTTCCTGCAAGGCTGGGCCATCGTCGAGAACACAACCGCTCAAGACTGGACCGACGTGTCGCTGACGCTGATGAGCGGTCGGCCGATCTCATTCCAGATGGACCTTTATCAGCCGCTGTTCGCCTCGCGCCCCGTGGTGGGACTCAATCTTCACACATCGGTTTCGCCACGCACGTACTACCAAGACTTGTTCGCACGCGAGGATGAGTTCCTTGCGGTGGGGACGAACGCGGGCGGTGGTCCTTTGGGATCGACGAGGCGGAACATCAACTTAGGTGGTTATGGTGGCGGCCAACAAGGAGGTTTTGGTGGTGGTGGTTTCGGTGGCCAACAAGGTGGAGGTGGCGGCGGCTTCTTCGGTGGTGGACAACAAGGTGGTGGAATCGGCGGTGGAATGCTTGCCGAACCGGGTGCGAAGCCAAAGCTCAACCTGGCCGAAGGAGTCGAATCGTCCGCGACGGCCGAGGACATCGGCGATTCGTTCCGTTACGTCATCAAGACGCCTGTCACGCTGAAGCGGCACGAGTCGGCGATGCTTCCCATCGTCAACGACCCGATCAAAGGTGAGAAGGTTTACATCTTCAATCCGGCCGTCCACTCAAAGCATCCGCTGGCGGGACTAAAGCTGACGAACTCGACCGAGTTGCACTTCCAGCAAGGGCCGATCACCGTCTTCGACGGCGGCGAGTACGCGGGCGACGCCCGCATCACCGACATCCCGCCCGGCTCGACGAGGCTGCTCAGTTACGCGATGGACCTCGACACCGAGGTCGTCGCGACGAGCCGACTGGCCGATCGAACCCTTGTCGGACTGAGCATTCGCGAGGGCGGCCTGCTCCTCAAGCATCTGGCGACACGCCAGTCGCAATACCTCGTCAAGAATTCCGGCTCGCACGCCAAGCGGCTGCTGATCGAACGCCCCGTCGAAGCGGACTGGCCCAAGGTCGAGCCCAAGCCGGACGAGCAGACTCGCGATCAATACCGCTTCGCCACGACGGCCGAACCGGGGAAACCGACCACCGTCGCCATCACCGAATCGCGCGACATCGAAGAGCGCATCGCCGTGCAGTCGATGACGGTGGCCCAGTGCGAACTCTACCTGGAGTCCCAAGCCGCCTCACCCAAACTGCTGGCGGCGTTGAAGCAATTGATTCAGCGCAAGACCGCCCTCAACCAACTGACGGCCGCTCGCGAGGTGATCGAGAAGGCCATTCAAAGTGAGACCACCGAACAGCAACGCCTGCGCGAGAACCTCAAAGTCAACTCGCTCGACAACACGCTGCATCAGCGCTACCTGAAGAAGTTCGGAGCGTCCGAGGATCAACTCGAAAAGCAGCGCGAACAACTCGCCGCCGCCCGCGCCGAAGAGGCTCGCACCCAGAAGGACTTTGAATCCTTCGCCGCCAACCTCGCCATCGAGTGACGGTGCTGCCCTGTGCTGGAGTACGACAAACGGCTCGTCAGTCACGAGGTGTTCCGTTGTTCGAGAATGACAAGCACGCCGTTCAGTGAGCCGCTCTCAGCTGAACGGCTGCTCCCTGTCCGCCACCGACGCACAGTGAGGCGAGTGCGCGCGAGCCGTCTCCTCGGGCGAGCTGGTGAGCGAGGTGAGTCACCAGTCTGGCACCGCTTGCGCCGATCGGGTGCCCCATTGCAATCGCTCCACCGAAGGGATTGAGACGCGATTCGTCGAGAGACAGTTCGCGGAGGCAGGCCAGCGTTTGAGCGGCGAAGGCCTCGTTGATCTCGATGGTGTCAATGGAACTCAGCTCAAGTCCGTCGCGATCCACCAGTTTGCGAATGGCATGGACTGGTCCCAGGCCCATTAACTTGGGATCGCAACCGCACGTCGCCCCACTTTCGATCACGGCGAGGACTGGCCAATCGCGTTGTCGTGCGAAGTCGCGTTCGGCGACGACCAGCATTGCCGCTCCGTCGTTGATGCCGCTCGCGTTCCCTGCCGTGACGGTTCCCTGCGGATCGAACGCGGGCTTCAACTTGGCGAGTCCGGCGAGTGTCGTATCGGCGCGAGCGTGTTCGTCACGGTCCAGCGTGCCGATCGGAATCAACTCGTCCGCGAACCGGCCCGCCATGCGAGCCGCCTCGTACCGGTGCTGGCTGCGGAGTGCGAACTCATCCTGCTCGACGCGCGTGATGCCGTACTTCGCCGCGAGACTCTCTGCCGTGAAGGCCATGTGCCGATGATCGAAGGCATCGACGAGACCATCACAGAGGAGAGCATCGACAAGTAAAGCGTCTCCAAACTTGAGTCCGCTTCGGGCGCGAGGCAACAAGTACGGTGCGTTCGACATCGACTCCGTTCCGCCGCACAACACGACGCGCGCGTCGCCAGCTCGGATTGCCTGAGCCGCCAGCAACACGGCCTGCATTCCGGACGCGCACATCATGTTGACCGTGTACGCCGGGACGGAGAGTGGCAAGCCGAGTCGCACGCCGACTTGCCGCGCGACGTTCATTCCCAATCCCGATCCGATCACATTGCCAACGATGACCTGGTCGATCTGCGCGGCATCAAGCCCCACGAGCGCGGCCTGACCAGCGGCACAGGCGAGATCAACTGCCGACTGGTCCTTCAGTGCTCCCAAGAATCGGCCAATCGGGGTCCGCTTCGCGGCGACAATGCAAACATCAGAGGAGCTGTCGGATTGGGGTGACATGCGCGGTGAATGGCCTGTGTTGAATGAAGGGCTTGTGGCGTCGCTACCTGTTGAACGAGGGAGGGCGAGGCTCCTGCCGAGCCGTTCTTGATTGGTCTGAACGAGGGAGCCGTTCTTGATTGGTCTCGCGCGGCTCGGCGGGAGCCTCATCCTCCCGATACCACCCTGCAAGCTCGACTCACCCTACTGGCCGCTGTCTCGTCGGCGGAGCGACGGGACAGCATCCAGCAGGGGATGTCACAGCTTGCGTTACAGCTTGCGTTTGAGAACCGTGCGATCATCACGTTCCTCGTACGGGCGGACGCGCAGATACCACTTTTGCCAGAGGTCGCTCGATTCCTTCCGCCATTTGTCGAGATGAGCCTTGCGCGCTTCGGCACTGGCGTCTTCCAGCAAGCCGTCCGTCGGTTCGAGAGGCAGGCCACAGCCTTCGGGGCGGCGACTGAGGATGGTGAGTCCAACGCTCGCTTCGCGCGCGACCGATTCATCGGCATCGCGCAACCCGGCGATGAGCAGTGGCGCGACGGTGATGTTTCCGGTGCGTCCGAGCGCCCACATCGCGGTGCGTCGAACTTCCACGCGCGAGTCGATCGCCAGTTTTTTCAGACGATCCACTTGAGCGATCAATTCCTCGGGACGATCGAGCTGCACCGCTTCAACCACGGCAGCCTGAACCGCCTCTACTTTGGCGTCGCCCGATTTTTCCAACTCCGCCAGCAGACCATCGACCGGCCCTTGCAGCTTCCGCGCGGCGGCCTGTCCTTCCTTGATCTGCACCGCGTCGAGCTTGTCCGGCAGCCCACGTCCGCCCACTAACAAGCCGCCCCCGACCAACGGGGCTTTCCGCGCCTTGGGCAGGATTGTTGAAGTCGCCTTCGTCAAGAAGAGGATGCCCAGAGCGGTCGAGGCAATCGTCAAGCGATCTTCGGCCCAGTTGCCTTCGGGCTTCTGGTGCCGCACGAGTTCGTCGGTCCCCTCTTCGTACCAATCGTGTGAACCGAACTTCTCGACATCCAATAGGGCGGCCACACGCTCAACCGAATAGAAGTAGTAACACGGACGGATCAGAAACTGTGTGGTCTTGTCCGCCAAGTGGCTGCCCATCCACTTCACGCTTTCCTTCAACGCCTTGTCGATCGACGAAACGGGGAGTGTGGGGTTCTTTTTCACCTTCGGGGCGGCGACTTGTTTCTCTTCTTGAAACCGTTCGAGAATACCAAACCGCTTCGAGGCCACAGCGGGACGAGTGGCCTCTTCAAACTGAAAGTCGGTGTAAAGTTCGCGCCGGATGATGAGTAAGATTCCTGTGCCGGCAGCGGACATCGTCACTGTCGAGACTTGGGCTGCCTGTCCCTCATACGGATGGTAGGCAAAACCGCCGTCGCTGCACTGAGTCCGAATAACCCACTGCGCCGCCTGCTCCCACGTTTCGATCGGCACCTCGACTCCCGCGCGTGAGGCCGCCCACAGACCGAGGATCGCGTATTGCGAGATACTCGTGTCACCGAAATTTGCTTGACCGATATCAGTGTTATAGAACCACGCCCCGCAGGGCCGCTGTTGCGCGACCAGAAACTTGGCGATCTTTTGGAGTTGTGGTAGGTAGGCAACGGGATCGACTGCCTCCAGCAACATCGCATCGACACCCGCTTCGTAGTTGAAGTGCAGTGCAGGACGATAAACATCGGACTGACACTTGGCGACGACTTCTTCGATGACCTTCAGCACATCCGGGTGCGTCTTATCCGTGCCCGACTTGACCAACGCGTAACAAGCCAACGCTCCCTCAACCCCGCCTCTGTGATGCGATGTCAGAAAGGAACGACCGCGTTTGATCGCCTCATCAATTCGCGCCTGGTCCGCAGCAGAAGCCGCGACGGGGAACAGGCATCCCCAGACCGCGATCCAAGCAACCAGAGCGATCCCGCGAGTACCGATCGCAGGGAAGAGGGAAGAGGGCATGAGAATCTTCCTTGGGGAAGGATGGAGATGTTTGTTACGGACGTTGGCCACGCGGGAACACCAGCGCGTGACCGGGAATAGATTGAGAGAACTTTGCGACGACCGACTCGAAACGGGCGCGGATCGTAGGGCTGTTGCGGGCGGAGTGTCAAACGGCGCGAGGCGACCGCGCGTCGCTCAAGACCGAGGTGACAATCTCGCCAATCTCGTCACGCTCGTGAGTTCGTCGCTCAGACGCACAGCTCGACTTCTAGGAATCGCTGTGGGTTGCGGGTGTACTCGGTCGCGAGGAATTGCAGCGTCAGCCAGCGCGTGCCGTGATGGCTCGATTCGAGCTTCGGCATCTCGGCGGGAAGATTCGTCAGCAACGACTTCTTCGTCACCATCGCTCGGATTTTGCGAGTCCTCATATCGCCCGCAGCTTCGCACGTGAGAGCCACCAAATAGAGGGCGGTCGTCACCGGTGCCCCCATGTCGCGTTTCATCAGGCCGGTCGCGAACTGTTCAGACAGATCGTTCAGGACCGCATTCAAGAAGTACCACGAGTCATTCACGGGGATTGGCAGTACGGGATCGTTGGCCGTCGTCTGGCGAGCAAGCTTTTGCACGGTGTCGGCCGCGACGGAGTTCAAGAAGACTTCCTCACACCGTTTCTCGCTGAGCGTCCGAATCTTGAGCGTCCCGCCGTCGATCGTGTTGAGCGACACGTTCAGCCGATCGAAGAACTCCTGCTTTGTCCAGTGAGCTTTCGCCCGCCGCTTGCCGACGTACCAACCGACGGCCATGAGGACAAAGCCCGTCACGACTTTGATGGCGTGTTCCCGCAGGACATTGACGATCTGTGCCCAAACCTCAGCCCAAAGTGGCATGTGTCTCCTCTTTCTTGGTCAGACCGATCCCGAATTTACGGCGGACTCAGTCGTTTCGCGATCCGTGGGAGTTGCGGTGTTACGATTGGAAAATCGCGGGGTTAAGGAAGTCCATTTGCGCCCGCTGACCTCACGGGCATGGCTCCTTGCGTCGAGAGCCAGTAAGAGGAATATCAACGCGATGCCCGCAGACGGAATTGCAAACCAAACGCCGCTTCCCTGACTCTCGACTAGGCCGAGAAACGCCAGCAACGCAAACAGGTAGCAGAGAATGAGTCGCAACGTGAAGAGTTTTTTGGCATGGGCCAATTCGTTGTCATTCTGCGCCTGTGCCTTTTGGGCCACCGTCTTTTGAATCTCTTGGTTCATGCTCCCGCTCCTTGGTGAACTTGATCTGTCCCTGAAACTCCAATGACGCGCGGCCCTTACCAACGATGACTGCGAAGCTGAGGAGCTGCTGAGCTTCCGCCGGATTAAATTCAGACTCACACATTTTGATAGCGATCAAACTCTGCCATTCCTCGGCGGAGAGATCGAGATCAAACACTTCATCTCTCGCCCAAGAACGGATCAGCACTTCAAACCGCCGCCACCGCGTCCGATTCCAATACCAACGCAACACCCAACCTGCTGCCGCGAACACGCCCAAACTCGCCGCAGCACCGATCCCCGCCTTGAGCAATTCAAAATTCATTGAGGTTTCTCCCGCGTCTGATGAACCTCTAGTGCCGGATTGTGCTGGGGAAGTTTCGATCGGTCAATTGATTCTCCAAGCGAACCTCACAGCGACTTGAGGTACTCGATGAGGGACTCGCGTTCGTCATCGGTGAGGGCTTCACCGACGAGGTCTTCGGGGCGGTGATGTTTGGTGAGGACGGCTTCCAGTGAACGGGCTTTGCCGGTGTGGAGGAAGCGGCGGCGGGACGAGAGGCCGCGGAGCGTGGGCGGGTTGTAGTTCGGATCGCGATCTTTCTTGTCTTCGACTTTGCCATCGAACGTTTCGCCGGAGGTGAACTGCGAGCCGGAGTGGCACGACGCGCAGGCCGCTTTGCCGGAGAAGAGTTGGCTTCCGGCTTCGATCCTTTTGGCGAGGGCCGCATCGCGCATCGTCGCGCGTGGGTTGATCGGATGATCGAGCGTCTTGAGATAGGCGACCATTGCGGTGGCATCTTCGTCAGTGATCGGTAGCTTCGTCGCCATGCTTTCCGAGAGCGACCGTTTCATCGCATCGTGCAGATCAGTCTGCCAACCGTGCCACGTCCACGGGCCGGTCTCGGCGACACCGCGCAGTGAGGGAGTCAGCTTGGGTGTGCCGTAGCTTTTGTCGTTTCTCGTGTCGAAGACTTGTCCCGCCGTGTGGCCATCGGTGTGGCAGGTGTGACAGCTATACCAACTGTGCATCGAACGATCGGCGTCGAAGAAAATGTGTTCACCGCGTCGAGCGAGACTCGGTTCGCTCGGTCCTCCCAGCGAGATCGTCTGCGTCACTTCCCGCGCGTCGAGATCGACGACTTGCACGCTGTTCGAGAAGTAGTTCGAGACGACCACGGTTCGCTCGTTCACGAACTCGACCGCCATCGGTCGGCCACCGAGTTCGATCCGCCGGAAGCTGCTCTTGTCCTTCTGCATGGGTGCCGGGAGGAAGTCGCCAGGATCGCCCTTCGGCCACGGGATGGAGCCGAAGTCGATCACGAGCAACTCGTGCGTCCCACCCGCCGTCACGACCAGCAGCGATTGATCGGGACTGAACGCCGCCCCATAAGCATCACCGACCGCGTTGCCACGAATGTCGAGACCAAGTTGCTTCTGAGTACTCGGTTCTCCATCGGGGAGCGGCAGCTTCGAGATGCGGTTGTCGATCACCCAGCCGATGTCGATCATCTGCGGCGTGACACTGAACTCACGATTGACCGCGTGCGGCAGAACGACTAGCCCGGAGTCACCAGTGATCGCGGGGACTCCGGGATTGAAGGCTCCGTCGAACAGCCGCCGCTCACTGACGAGTGTGTTGGTCGTCAGGTCGAAGACCAACACCGCCGATGGCACCGCACAACAAGCCACCAACCAACGTCCATCGGGCGAGACACGCACGGTCTTCGGGATGCCGGGGGCGAGCAAGTGACGAGGGGCGAGTGACGGGTGACGAGTGGTTGAAGACGCGGTCCTGTCCGGTTCATTCATTAGCTTCGCGACTTCGACGACGGCGATCGCGTCCTCACCGCCAAGAGCCACGTAGACGAATCGCTTGTCCTTCGAGACCGCGATCCCGCGTGGTTCATCACCGACGAAAACTGTACGTTGCAGAGTCAGTTTGCCGCCGATCCGCTTCACCACGGCGAGGGCATCGTCGTGCAGGAGGCTGACGATCGCGGTCGCATCATCGAGCCAGACGACATCGGCGGGGCCGGGTCCGAGGGCGAGTTCGCTCTCCACGCGAGCCGCCGACAGATTCACAAGACTCACCGAACCCGACGTGTGGTTGGCGGTGAGCAACATTTTCTGATCACCCAGTAACGCGAACGCGATCGGGCTGCGATCCGGTTCGTCCGCGCCGGCATCTCGCACAAGTGCCATCACTCCCAGCAACCCACACACGAGGCAACAAGCGAACCGAGGCCATCGGTGTTGTAGAGATCGGTGGGGCATGAAAGGTCTCCAAATCGAGCGAACAAGGGAGAGAGAACAACGAGCGCGGCAGAGTCTAGTCGGTCTCTCGAAAGGCGTCGATGACGTGAGTTGTGATCGCCTCAGCCTCGTGCAGTGAAGAGTGATGGGCGAAATGCAAGTCGCTTCCTGAAGCGAGTGACGTAGGGTGTGTGGAGTCTTAGGAACACATCATTCATAGGCCGAGTGTTGGTGCGTTCCGAAGACTCCACGTACCCTACTGACTGAGTGAGTGTCCAGCACAACCGCAGATGATGTAGTGCAGGCTTATACCTCGCACGATCTCAACTGAGACGATTTAAGCGAGCCGTGTGCCGTGAGGCCACGGGTTTTCTGCGGCGATCAAGAACCCGCAGCCTAACGGCATGCGGCTCGCCAGTGTCTCATCTTTGGCCGCGTGAGGAATATCACGCGGGGAACCTCGTTCGGCGGCAATTTCCAGAACTCATCCGATTGACTCTGGCTCGCGGGCGAGTTTGAGAGATACCCTGCGTCGGCGATTCGTTTTCGTTCGCGAGGCGACTCTCATCCCGATGGCACGCTTCTGAATTCACTCTCATTTCGAGCGACGTTTCTCATGCTGAGTCTGCTTCGACGACA
>JAYVOX010000109.1:0-2563 GCA_043757695.1 Schlesneria sp. | reverse complement strand
TCTGCCGTCAGAGCGGCGTCACCTCGGGAACCATCAGCGGTCTCCCTCACGGAAAGCGCCTCCGCTTGAAGTGTTCGTCGAACATCTCTCTCGGTTGTCAGCAGCAACTCAGAAACATGCTGCTGGCCGAACTGTGAAACGGCAGCCAAGTTGTTTCGAGATCACTCATTCGACTCCGCCCTCGCTGACGCTGCGGGTTGTTCCGTCAAACCGTTGGTGTTCGCTCTGGTTGGCGGGCATACTGCTCGCCGGTTTGATGAGGCAACTCCAGCCCAGCGCGGGGAGCAACGGGATGACAGGACAATCGAGTTCCAATGGCGGCGTGACATGGCGACGGCAACAGTTGCTGGACAAGTTCCTGGCTGGTGAGATCGACCGAGAAACGTATGACGCGTTGCTGACGGAACTGGCGGAATTGCAGCAAGTGAGCGACTCCGGTGCGGCGGCTTCCGCGTCGTGGTCAGGCTCGACGCCGTCGGTCTCTGCCTCCGATGACGCAGCGCCGCAGGTGTCGGTCACGAAGACACGCCTCGGGTTATCTCCGAACGCGGCCGTGTCGGCGACGGCTCTGCCGGGACCGGGCGACGAATTGGGCGGCTTCCGTTTGGAGGAGCGTCTCGGGCGCGGCGGCATGGGCGAGGTCTGGAAGGCCAGCGATCTGATTGGCGAGCGAACCGTCGTACTCAAGTTGCTGCATCCCGAGTTGTCGCATCACCCCGAACAAATGGCCGCCGTGAAGCAGATGTTTCACCGCGTGCATGACCTGCAACACCAGCACATCTGTCCGCTCTACCTGCTCGGACACGATGCCCGGTACGGCTATTACATCGTGATGAAGTATCTCAAGGGGGTCACGCTCGCGGCGCAGCGGAAGGCGTTCGTCGCGAAGCACGGCTCGTTTCCGTTGAGTGAAGTGGCACGAATCCTTGCACCGATCGCCGCAGCGCTCGACTTCGCTCACGCCGCACATGTGCTACACCGTGACGTAAAGCCGCAGAACATTATGCTCGGTGATGAGGCCGCTGCACGCGACGCGGCCGCAATTCAATTGGTCGATTTCGGACTGGCTGCCGAACTTCACTCCAGCCCGAGTCGCATCAGTTCGACATCGTCGATCGTGGGCGGGACTTACCCGTACATGTCGCCCGAACAGTGGCGCGGTGAGCCACTCGCGGCACGGGCCGATCAGTACGCACTGGCCGTGGTCGCGTATGAGTTGCTCGCCGGGCGGAGGCCGTTCGACTCGAATGACCCCACGATTCTGCGGCTGTGCGTCTTGAATGATGTCGCGCCGAGGATTGAGGGACTCGACGAGACAACTCACACGGTGTTGTCTCGCGGGCTGGCCAAAGAGCAGAGCCAACGCTTTCCGAACTGTACTGCGTTCATCGCAGCGCTGGCTGCCACCGTGACCGCATTGCCCGCGCGATCCGCCACACCCGTGAGAACAACTCCTGCGAAGCCGACTGGTGCATCGAACGCGGCCCCAGCCCAGAGCCGCGCGACATCGAGTCCTTCGGGAAGTCTGTCGTCAGCCAACTCTCCTCGTTCTGGCAAGCCGCGTGACGTTGTTCCGGCTGAAGTCGTTCATGAGTTGGATGAGTTGATCGCCCCTGTGACCGCTCGTTCCAAGCGACCCTTGGGAGTTCGCTCACCGTCGAGCGTTCGATCACCGCGCGACGTTGATGACTGGGACGACGAGACGGAGTCCGGTTCGGCACTGCGCGAGGCCAATCAGCGAGCCACGTTTTGGGTGGGTCTCCTCGGTGGTTTCGGTGTGGTCACAGCCGCGTCGCTGGCACTGTTCGCCTTCTGGGGTGCCAGTCGAATCTGGAAGCCGCCCGTGGAAGTGGGCGGCTCATCCCAGAACGTTGTCGCCATCAACGGCACGCACGGGAACAACACCGACGCGAAGCTCCCCCACGAAAACGGCGCGAACGGCAGTGGTGCGAAGGGTGAGAGTAGCCCCCCAGAAAAAGGCTCTCCCCCTGAATCAGGCTCCAAGAGTGGCGTCGTTCCCGCGCCGATCGTGAAGCCGGTTGATCCCAACGGAGCTGCCGTGGCTGGCCAAAACCCACCTGCGCTCCGTTATCGCTGGCAGACGGGTCACGCCTATGTTTATGCGGTCAACGTGGAGGTCGATCAGGACCAAGACCTCTTCCTGCATTTATCGGGCAACTTGAGTTACACCGGCATCGACCCGAACAGTCGGCCGAAGTCGAATCCGGACGAAGGAGGCCAAGGGACCGGCACCGCATTCGTCGTGCATCCGGACGGCTACTTGATGACCTGTCAGCATGTCGTCGAAGGGGCGAGCAAGATTGAGGTCGCGATCGGCGGGAAAGTTTACGAAGCGACGGTGGTCGATGCGGATGAAGTGCGTGACATCGCGTTGATTCGGATCACGGCGACGGGCTTGCCGACGTTGCCGCTGGCCATTTCCGACGCCGTCGAACTGGGTGAGGAAGTCCGGGCCATCGGCTTCCCGCTGTCGAGCATTCTCGGCGACAACGTCAAGCAGACGCGCGGCACGATCTCGGGGATCAACACGGACGACGGACAG
>JAYVOX010000108.1:0-9497 GCA_043757695.1 Schlesneria sp. | reverse complement strand
GGTGGGCCTCGAAGACTCGACCCACCCTACAAACTACAAACTCAATCTTCTCACGGATCTAGTGCCTCGCGGTTGGCACGCCCTTCTTCCAGCAGTTGTTTCAGAACGTTGGCGTTGCCCAGCATGAGGGCCGTGCGGAATGATTCGAGTCGATGCTGCACTTCGTCGATTCCGGCGACGACGTGCGCGACGTTGTTCAGCAGGATGCCGCTCCACAAGGCGGGGTCTCCGGCGGCAATTCGCGTTGTGTCGCGGAAGCCGGTTCCGGTGAGCGAGCGGTTCTCGGGGGAGAGCGTGGCGGCCAGAGATACCGCGACGACATGCGGCAGATGGCTCGTCATCGCCAGTGCGCGGTCGTGGTCGTCGGGAGTCATCGTCACTGTTTTCATGCCGACCGCCTGCCAGAAGCGTTCGAGCCGGTGAACTCGATCCGCATCGGCGGAGGGGAGCGGAGTGAGCACGCAGACTTTGCCTTCAAACAGATTCGCGTCGGCCGCTTCAAATCCCTGACGGTGCGACCCGGCAATCGGATGCGCCCCGATGAAGTTCGAGACATCAGCCAGCGCCTCGCAGATCGGCCCCTTCACAGAACCGGCATCGGTGAGGAGCAGCTTTGAAGAAAGCGGAGAACGATTAGCTGTTCGCTCTAAGCGAGAAGTGGCGGGTGCGGAGTGCGGAGTGCGACCGGCAAGGGCCGTGCGGACTCCTTCGACCACCTGATCGACGGGCGTGCAGAAAACGATCAGGGTGACTCGTGGAGCGACTTCGGCGAGGTCGGTCGATCCTTCGTCGATCAGGCCCGCTGTTCGAGCGGCCTCCAATCGCGCGGCGTCTCGACCGACACCGATCACTCGGCCCGCAGCCTTTCGTTTCTTCAACGCTGCCGCCAAAGAACCGCCAATCAGGCCGACGCCGACGATGGCGACGGTCTCTTCCAGCGGCGGTGAAACGGGAGGCTTGGTCATGGGGGCGGGATTGTAGTCGGCCCCGTAGACGAACTGTATCGAGCGGCGCTTGTGAATCGAACGATACCTCGCACCGCCTGAAGTGAGACGTTTAGCCGCCACGCCAACGGCGTGCGTGCGATCAACGGTTCACTCACGTTCGCTCCCACGCCGTTGGCGTTGGGGCTAAACGTGGAATGTCTCATTCAGGGCCGAGTGAGGTATCAACAAGGTAGCCCTGTCGCTCCGCGACAGGAGGCGCAAAACACGGAGGGCATCGATTTGTCGAATCGCCTCAAACGACCGTCGGAAGTCCCTCGTGCGCTCGCGCTACCTGTCGCGGAGCGACAGGGCTACCTTGCCGATCACATCAACCGTTCGATGGGATTTCCCGAACAGTATTTCATCGGTCTGCCGATGGGGGTGATGACTTCTTTTTCGTAGTCGATGCCGAGCGACTTGAGGACGGTGGCATAGAGGTCGGCGACTTCGATCGGACGGTCGGGTTGTTTCTGCTCGCCGGTGGGATCGGTCGCGCCGAGCAGCCTGCCGGATTGAAGACCGCCACCACCGAGGAGGCAGGAGAAACCGGTCGGCCAGTGGTCGCGGCCTCCCGCCGGGTTGATGTTGGGAGTCCGTCCGAACTCGCCGATCACGAGGACGACAGTCGATTGCATCAGGTCTCGTTCGGCGAGGTCTTTCAGGAGTGCGGCCAGAGCCGGATCGAGATCCTTCGCGCGATTCGTGTGAGCTTCGTGATTGCGGGCGTGCGAATCGAAACCGTTCAGCGCGACCTCGATGGAGCGAACGCCCTCTTCCAGCAGCCGCCTCGCCACGAGACAGCCTTTGCCGAACTGGCTGTCTCCATAGGCCGCCTTGATCGCAGCGGGTTCGTCCTGGAAATCGAAGGCCCTCAGTTGCTGGGAACTCATCATGCGCAGAGCGGCGTCGATCGTGTGCTGATGCAGTGTCTGATCGACTTTCGTGCTGCGATTCAGTCGGAATGATTTTGAGACGACTTCGAGGTTCTTCAATCGCCGATCCTGCCGGTCACCTTCGACGCGCGGCCGCAGGTTCTGTCCATTCTCGCCGGGGTTGAAAATGCGATAGGCGTCGTAGCGGTCGCCCAGGAATCCGCCGCGCGGTGGAAAGTTGCTGTCTCCCAGCGAGACGAACTGCGGAATCTCAACGCGATCATCGGGCAACTCGTGCGAGGCGATGGCCCCGATGCTGGGATGCACGAGCGTCGGTTCGGGGCGGTATCCCGTCTTGAGCATGTACGCCCCCCGCTCGTGATCTCCCTCCTTCGACACGAGCGACCGGATGAGCGAGACGTGATGAAGCTGCTCTGCGACGAGCGGGTAGAAGTCGGCAATCTGTACGTTGGGGATCGAGGTCTTGATCGCTTTCGTCTCGCCGCCGATCTTCGTGCCGGGATGCGGATCCCACGTTTCGAGCTGGCTGGCTCCACCACCGAGCCAGATGGTCAGGAACGACTTCGGCCGGTCGGTCCCTCGCCGTTCGGCAGCCCTCAGTTCGAGACCCGGCACGGCGAACGAAAGGCCGAGTGTTGAGGCGGCGAAGCGCAGGAAGTCGCGTCGGGAGGGGTTGAGGGTTGAGGGTTGAGGGTTGAGGGTCAGAGAAGACGTGTCGTTCGTGCGGCGTTGTCCGTTTGTGTGCATCGTCAATTCCCCTTTGAAGTCCTGCCTTTGACCATCAACCTTCCACCGTACTCAATGCTCCCAGCAGAACTCCGGCGAGTTGTAGAGCGTCCAAAAAATGTCTTCGACGGCGTTGGTGCGACCATTGCGACGAGTCTGCTCCAATTGGGGTAACAACTGCAATCGCTCTTCCACCGTCGGTCGGCGTGTCAGGCAGACGAGGAAGCAGAGGTCGAGACATTCCTCGTCCGACGGGGCCATCCCGGCGATGCGGCCCGTGGCGGAGAAGGGAGTTCCCTCGGAACGGTCTCGCGCGAACTCGCCGTTCATGCGGAGCAGGGCCTGCGGGATCGTGCCCGAGTGCTCGCCGAGTTCGTCGTCGCCGAGATCGCCGTACTCCTTCACGAAGTTGATTTCGCTGAAGAACCGTAACGCACGCTGCACCCAGTGCGAGTTCTGATCGATGGTCTTGATCGTCGAGGCTTGCAGCATCGCGCCGATGACCTGCTCGGGGCGGAGGCGCGTCAGCGGAAACGCGGCCCACGTTTGTTCGAGGGCTTCGACGTTCTCGCCCGTTTCAAACGCGGGATGCTCGGAGGAGAGGCGGAACGCGCGCGTCGAAGCGATGGTCGCGATGAGCCGCTTCATGTCGCAGCCGTGTTCGCGGAAGTCGGCTCCCAACACGTCGAGCAGGTCGGTCGGATCGCGTCCCGGTTCCTTGGGGTTTGGCAGATCATCGACCGGTTCGTGCCACGGCTTGCCGAACATCAGACCCCAAACTCGATTGATGATGGCGCGATCGAATCGCTTGTTTTCGGTATGAGTCACCCACACGGCGAGCCGCTCACGTTGAGTCCCCTCGCCGGGCAACCACTCGGGATGAAACGGCACGCCAGCGGAGACTTCGCGCTGTTTGAGCGTCACCTGATCCTCGACCGAGTATTTTCTCTTGGCGTCGTCCTCGACACCGACCGCCGAGATTCTGGTCTGCCCGTAGCAGGCGGCCAGTCCTTCAAACTGTCCCTGTTTCCAATCGGCGAAGGGATGGTTGTGGCATTGGGCGCAGTCGATTCGCTGGCCAAGGAACGCGCGGACCGTGCGGCCCGCCAGTTTGTTGTAGTCAATGTCTCCCCCGTTGACGGTGGCCGTCACGAAGTTGACTTCGGGCTCGCCGGTCCAGAGTCCCCGTTCGGCAATCATCGAGCGGACCACGGCGTCATACGGTCGGTTGTCGTGAAGCTGCTGACCGAGCCACGCCCAGAAGCGATCTCGCCGAAAGACGATGAACTGTCCGTCATCGGCTCCGACGAAGACGCGGGCCAGGCGGCGAGCGAAGTAATCGGCGAAGCGACGATCGGCGAGAAGCCGTTCCGTCCAACGCTCGATCCGTTGCGGCTGCGTGTCGGCCTCGAACAGCCGGATCTCTTCGAGCGACGGCACCGTCCCGTGCAGGACCAGCGACAGACGCCGCAACAGCGTGAACTCATCCGCCGCGCGAGCCGGTTCGATTCCAGAGTCCTTCCATTTGGCCGCCAGCAGGCGATCGATCTTTGAGACGGTTGAACCGCCCTCGTTGGTATCGCCTTCGTTCGCGATGCGACTTGGCGCGAGGGGAGCATCCGTGGCCACACGACTCCGCGCCGCAGACGCCACCAGCACAAACACGCCCACGACGACCAGCAGCGGGAAGACAGTCTTGCTCACGGAACGAGGGATCATGATGGCGGTCTCGATGGAGCGGCGAAGTTCATGGAAGCCGGCGTGTGATGATGGCGATCAATTGGCATTGGCATTGGTTTTGGTTTTGGTTTTGAATCGCGAAGCGATGCCAGCCAATAGCTGCGGGCGTCAGACCGCAGAGAGGGGCAGCCGATCTGCATGAGCCGCGAAGCGGCGGCAGCAACACGTGATTGGTCTTGCTGCCGCCGCTTCGCGGCTCATTGATTTGCGGGATACTTCTCTCCGTGGGCTGACGCCCACGGCTATTTGCTACCGTCGCTTTGCGACTTCGGAAAGGCGGCTTCAGGACTCAAGGTGAACCTTTCGCTCGACTCCGCCGAAGTCTACCTCATCTACTCCGGTGGTGAACGAGAAGTTTCAACGGGCGGCTGCAACCTGTTGGGCTGCGACGAGGTAGAGTCTTTTGCACTGGAAAAATGGTGTGATCATCCGCTTGGCCGGGAGGGCATTTACTGTAGTCTTGTCGCTCCGCCGACAAGACATCCCGTCGGCGGAGCAACGGGACTACAGTAGCGCACACGACATCACAAAGCGTCGTGAAACCCAAGCCCGTGAACATCGGCCGCGAACGAGCAGTATCCGGGAGAAACGGCGTGATTGACCGACCGGCATGGATGAAACAAAAGCCGACACCGACGGAAACGCCGGGCGAGTTCGTTGCGCTGGAGGATGTTCTCGAAACGCCGGTCGGTGCCACACTGTCTCAGCTTCAGGGAGAGACGGCTGGCTCTAGCGACGAACTGGTTCCGCTGGAAGAGGTTCTCGCCGAGCAGGGCTATTTCTCCTTCGAGTCGCTGCCGCCGTTTCCGCATCCGTTGAGGAAGCCGTTTCATGCGGCGTACTGGTTGTTCGAACTGGCGTTTGGCGTCGTCAGCCTGTTCGCGTTTTTGGCACTGCTCGCCGCGATCCCGATCGTCAACGTGCTGGCGTTGGGCTACATGCTGGAGGCGCAGGGGCGGGTGGCTCGCACGGGCAGGCTGCGGTATGCGATGCCGTTGTTGCCGCTCGCTCCGAAGTTGGGCGGGATCGCGCTCGGGACGTGGATTTGGTACTGGCTCGTCCGGCTGGTGGCGGATGCGGCGAGCGATGCCGCGCTGATTGCTCCTCGATCGGGAGTGGCCATCGTATGGAGCATCGGACTGACGATGTTGAGCGTGTTCGTGGCAATTCATCTCGTGCTGGCGATCGCTCGCGGCGGGAGGCTGGGTCTGTTCTTTTGGCCAACGCCGCTCAACGGCCTCTGGTTGTTCAGGCGATGGCGTCGCGGAGACTATGCCACTTCGGCGAGCCTCGTCGTGCGAGACTTCATCGCCGCGCTGCGGCTGCGTCACCACTTCTGGCTCGGCCTGCGAGGCTTCTTCGGCGCGTTTGTGTTGCTGTTTATCCCGACGGTGCTGTTCGGGGCACTAAACGACACCTCGAAGCCGGGCCAGGTGATCGTCACGCTGATCGGCGGTTTCCTTCTCGTGCTGACACTGAGCTGGGTGCCGTTCCTGCAAGCCCGCTTCGCCGCCGAGAACCGCCTCTCCGCGATATTCGAACTCCGCTCCATCCGTGAGCTGTTTCGGCGAACACCGATCATCATGCTGCTGGCTCTGGTCGTTCTCTATGCGCTGTCGTTGCCGCTGTATCTCTTCAAGCTGTTCGAGGTTCCTCAAGACCTGCGCTGGGCACTGACACCGATCTTCATCGTGTCGATCTATCCCGCGAAAATTCTGATCGGCTGGGCGTACTCCCGCGCCGTGAAGAAGGCCCGCCGCAACTGGTTCACGATCCGCTGCCTCTGCAACCTGCTGCTCTTCCCGCTGCTGAGCTTCTACGTCTTCATGCTCTTCTTCACCCCGGCCGTTGGTGCAGCGGGACGAGCGATCCTGTTCCAGCACCACGCGGTACTGTTGCCGTGGCCGTTTTGAGGAAGGAGCCTGAAGGAGGGGATTTAGATGCGTAGTCGCCTGTGGCTTAAGGACTGGCGCATCAATAACTGTCAGGTTTTGGTGAGCCGATTGCCGTGAGGCCCCAGATTCTTCGCCGAAAAGTCCGGGGCCTCACGGCACCCGACTCACATCGATCATCGGATTGATGCCGCCAGTTGTTGATGGGCCGTCCCTAACGCATCGTCAACGCTAAGAAATGGGGTAGCTGCACTCGCCGGAGCGCGGGATTCCCACGTTCTGGCGAACGTGGCTACCCCCCAAACTAAACGTTGATGACGCACAAGCGGGATTGTCAGCCACCCTACGCTGAAGAACTCACTTGGCTTCGGCATCCGCCTTCGGAGCATCGCCCTGCGGCGTTTCCGCTTCCGCAGGCTTGTCACCCACGGCGGGCTTGGCCTCGTCTTTGTGGTCGCCGACCTTGTGATCGCCGTCCTTGTGATCGCCGTCCTTGTGTTCATGCTTGACTTCGTCCAAGTGCATATCGAGGTGTCCCGTGTAGGGCTTGTCACCGATTGTGATGCGCAGGTCGCCGTGTACGAACTTGGCGTCGAGCAAATCGTGAATCACCTTGTCGTCGATGAGCTCGAATCGCGAGGACTTGCCGTCGCCATCTCCCTCTTGCGGCGCGGCCTTCAGCGTCCAAGCTTCCTTCCCTTCGGGGGCGATCACAAGTTCGGTCGCTGTCGTGGGAGCGGCCGTTTTTGCATCCGGTCCCAGCAAGAAGACGCGCAGCGCGTGAGCATCGTGGTCGAGAACCACTTCCGCATGGAACTCTTCCGCACCCAATTCCACGATGCTGCCGCCATGCGGGCCTTTCTCGCCGTGTCCGTGTTCATCGTGAACGGCCGGAGCCTTCTTGATCTCGCCCGCCTTCTTGTAGTCTGCCTTCCCGCCGTCGCAGCCGATCATTCCACCGAGCAGCCCGACCACTGACATCACGCACATTGGTGCCACACTAAACCGTTGCATGTCTTCGCTTCCTTCCGAGTTGAATATCGCTCACCTCAATCAGTTCGCAGCCCACTCGGGCTGCCAAGTGTGGGCGGGAGTCTCGCGAATCAAGCGATCAGCCGCAAGAAGACTTCACCTGATGAACGTGCCTCAACCGCGTGATCTCTCAAACAACTCGCGTTGACGGAGCGAAGGGACCACTGCTACAAGCCCGCCGCATTGAGATCGGGTTTAAGGTCAGACAGCCGGTCGAACAAGTGTGCCTGACCCCTCAGAGAGGAAAAATCATGACGAGACAAGCGATCACTGGGGCCACTTTGATGCTGGCACTCGCGGGAGTCGGCTTCCTGGCTGCTCAAGACCCAAAGCCACGCACGGTTCGAATCTCGCCGTCGTTGCTGCGAGAAGCCATCAACGCGACACCCGTCACGACGGCGGCATCCGCGCCGTCGCTCGGACACACCATCCAAGACTTGCGGACACTCGCGTCAGACATGGAGAAGGCTGGACATCGCACTGAAGCCGATCGCTTGACCACGATCGTCAAGAACCTGACGCGCCTCGCCGAACGCCGGCACGAGGAAAAGAAAGAACAGGTCGAAAAGTTGCAGGCTGAGATGGACGAATTGAAGTGGGCGGCCGATCGCTGAGAACTTGTCGAAAAACAACGCCGTAGGATGGGCACTCTTGCCCGTCTGGCTTTGGAGCGAACGCCAGAGTGATCTGAAGGCCAGACGGGCACGAGTGCCCATCCTACAAATCACAGTCTTGTTCGCTGGACGAGTTCTAAGAACGTGGAGCGCTGAGTCGCAAGCAAAGGAATGCACCGTGTCGTGGACCTGCAAAACATCCGTCAAGCTGGCCGCGTGGACCTTCGGGGCGCTGCCGTTAGCGTGGTCGATCATCGTGCATTCGGGAGCCGCCCCTGCACCAATGTCGATCTCCGCGCCGGATCGACCCGCACTCACGTTTCGTCAGTACGCTGTCGATCTGGGACCGATCCAACCCACGGGTGAAGCGCGTGGCACGTTCGTCTTCGTCAATCGAGGCAAATCGGCCGTTGAGAATCTTGAAGTCGTGCCGAGTTGCAGTTGCCTCGTCCCGCGACTCGATCGGAAACGGTTCGAGCCGGGTGAAGAAGGGCGACTCGTGCTACGAGTCCAACCTGCGAACGAATCTTCCGGACGCAAAGAGCTGTTCGCCGATGTCACGTACAACGATCCCGCGCCGCGACAAGTCCGCCTGACGTTCAAGCTCGAAATCCCCGAGCGACAGATGACCGTGACCCCTCCCGCGCTGATGGTCTTTCATCCCGAAGGGAGCGATCCGACCGAAGCGACGTTCACCGTTGCTGACGGTCGAAAGAAGCCGTTCGAGATCATTGACGTCCAAACCACATCGGACCTCGTTTCAACCGACATCGGCGAACGTCACGTCACCCCCGAAGGAGTCTGGCAGCAATCGATCAAGGTCACGGTGCCGGGAACTCTTCCGCGCGGTCGCAACCAAGTGCTACTCCGCATTCGCACGACCGACCCGGATGTCGCCGAGTTGCGAGTCCCCCTGATGCTCCAAGGCCCCATCGATCCCAACGCTACTGAAGATCACGAACACAAACATGAGCCCGCGATCCAACCTGCGGCATCTCTCAAGACGCAGCCTGAACCCGAATGAGCAACTCGCCACTCGAGCCACACTTCTCCACTAACGCGACGGTCTCGCGCGGGACGCGGCTGTGGCGTGGCTTGAGTTGTTGGCTCACGTTTCTCGTCACGCCGCTCGGGTGGTTTTGTTTCGGACGACTGATTCGCCGACTCGAACCTGAGCGACTTGATAAGGGCTTGGTTCTCGTACTCACGGGGATTGAGGGCCACAGCTTTCTCAACGTCGGCATCTTGTGCGGGTTGATCGACGGCGGCATCGAACAGGCGGTCGATATTGTCGATTGGACGACGGGCAAGAAGTTTTTGTACCTCTACCACCTGCGAGGCTGGACGCGCAACAAGCATGTCGCGGGAGAATTGGCCGCGCGGATCGGTGAGTATCAGAACCAGTACCCCGGCCGACCAGTCTGGCTCGTCGGACATTCGGGTGGTGGTGGCATGGCATTGCTCACCGTCGCCGCCTTGCCCGCTGATCGACAAGTAACCGGGATCATTCTCCTCGCCGCCGCGATCTCGCCCACGTTTGATCTCAACCCGGCGGTCGCGCGCGTGGAACATGGCATCTGGAACTATCACTCGAAGCTCGACTGGATCTTTCTC
>JAYVOX010000107.1:0-2574 GCA_043757695.1 Schlesneria sp. | reverse complement strand
TCAAGCTCGGCAAGTACGAGGAAGCGATCGGCCCGCTCGAACAAGCGGTCAAGAAAAACACGGGAGGCGATGCCACGCTGTGGGACCATCTGGCGGACGTTCAACTGAAGCGAATGCGACTGGATCAGGCCATCGTGGCATGGCAGAAGGCGCTGCTATCGGCCGAAGCGGACAAATACCGAGATCCGCAGTTGATCGAGCGACTCAAGGAAAAGCTCAAGCAACATGGCCCTCAGCCGAAACCACTCAAGCCCGCACAGCCGGGATCGCCTTGATGACTTCCATCTGAGTCCGCTCGTTCATTCCATATTCGCCGTTTTGGTTCGTCACAAGTTTCGTGTTTGAGGTTTCGAGTTTACGCCATGGCAGGTCACTCTCACTGGGCTAACATCTCCTTTAAAAAGGGGATCGTCGATAAGAAACGCGGCAAGCTGTTTGGCAAGCTGGCCCGCTACATCATCGTCGCGGCGCGGCGTGGTGGTGGTGATCCGGCCGCGAACCTCGCCCTTCGATACGCCATCGATCGGGCCAAGAAGGCGTCGATGCCGAGCGACACCATCGAGCGAGCAATTAAAAAGGGAACGGGCGAACTCGAAACGGAAACCTACGACGAGGTTCTTTACGAAGGCTACGGCTCGCACGGCGTGGCGATCTTGTGTGAGATACTCACCGAAAATCGCAACCGCACGGCAGGTGAAGTTCGCAAGCTGTTCGAGGTCAACGGTGGGAATCTCGGCAGTACCGGCTGCGTGGCGTGGATGTTTGAACGTAAGGGCCTGTTCGTGATCTCTTCAAAGCAGATCACCGAAGACCGCTTGTTTGAGGTCGCGCTCGAAGCCGGGGCCGGGGATGTCAAACAGGTTGGCGACAACTTTGAAGTACTCTGCGATGTCGATGCCTTTCAGTCGGTGATCGCCGCATTGGAAGCGGCCTCAATTTCGACGGAGTCGGCAGAACTGTGCCGCATCTCGACGAACACGGTCGATCTGGATGCCGATGCCGCACGATCGGTCCTGAAGCTGATGGATTTGCTTCAAGATCACGATGACATCCAAAACGTCTATGCCAACTTCAACATCCCCGATGATGTGATGGCGCAGATCGCGGCCGAGCCGTAAATGCCCCGATTGACCTACGATGCACTCGCAATTGAGGCGTGGTTCTACTTTGTGGATTCGAACTCAGCCTGTTCAAGTGGAGCTGTTGTGAGAGTCACGTGACTTCAGGTGAGTCGTGCTCCGCAAGTCGGAGTTCGTGTTTCAAGCTGTGGTATCTCCAATGGCGCGTCAAAAAGTAATTGAAGGTGCAGCAGGCGGTGGCCAACAGCCGCCACCGGATCGGCCCGACGGCCACTTCAATCCCGATGACGAACGCTTTGACGATGAGCTGCGACCGCAAAAGCTCAGTGAAGTCGTCGGACAGAAAAAAGTCGTCGATCGACTGAAGATCGTGCTGGATGCAACGCTCAAACGGAAAGAGCCACTGTCACACATTTTGCTTGACGGGCCACCCGGCTTGGGCAAGACCACACTGGCAATGACGCTCGCCAAGGAAATGGGGACGGAGTGTCAGATCACCTCCGGTCCCGCGTTGATGGCTCCCAAAGATCTGCTCTCGTATCTCACCAACGCCAGCTATGGGTCCGTCCTGTTTATTGATGAGATACATCGGCTGCCGCCTGCGGTCGAAGAGTTCATCTATCCGGTGATGGAAGACTTTCGCGTCGATATCGTGTTGGGCGAAGGAATGAATGCCCGTACAATCAACATGAAACTGAAGCCCTTCACGGTGATCGGAGCCACCACTCGGAGCGGCATGTTAACCGCCCCGCTCCGCGACCGCTTCGTGCATCGCGAACATCTCGACTTCTACGATGTGTCCGAGCTAACCGAGATCGTTCGCCGCAACGCGCGCAAACTGCGCACCGAGATTGACGAAGATGCCGCTGTGTTAATCGCCGACCGGAGTCGCGGGACGCCGCGCAAAGCCAACAATCTGTTGAGATGGACTCGCGACTTCGCGACGGTACGCGAACCGAGCGGCAACATTACAAAGCCGATCAGCGAGCGGGCGCTCACCATGCTCGAAGTCGATGCCGTCGGCTTGGAGTCTCAAGACCGGCGATACCTCTCGACGCTGGTCACGGTCTTCAGCGGAGGTCCGGCGGGACTATCGGCCATCGGTCACACGATGAACGTCCCTCCCGACACGCTCGAAGATGAAGTCGAACCCTTCTTGCTGCGACTCGGCTTCATCCAACGCACGCCACGCGGTCGAACGATCACTACGGCGGGACTCCATCATCTCGGACTCGATGCGCCTATCTCAAAAGAACCTCCCACAACCACAGAACAGAGCGAGTTGTTCTGAACGAGACAGATCTCAATTCATTTGGGTGTAACCGGCATTCCGGCGTGGGATCAGGCGGCGAGGTGGGGGTAGAGGCGTTTGGTTTCTTGGGTGATTCGGAAGAATTGGTAGGACTCCCAGTCGCCGTTGGTAGGACTCCCAGTCGCCGTTGGTGTGGATCGTGCGCAGGTCGAGCATGGCTTGGGCACCGGGGATTTTCCAGCG
>JAYVOX010000106.1:0-2576 GCA_043757695.1 Schlesneria sp. | reverse complement strand
CGCGGGGATCGGCAATCTCTATGCGAGTGAGATTCTGCATGTCGCGCGGATCGATCCGCATCGTGCGGCCAATACGTTGCGGCTACCAGAAGTGAAGCGGCTCGCGGCTGCCGTACGGTCCGTTCTGGAACTGGCCATCACCTACGAAGGTTCGACGCTGGGGGACGGCACGTATCGGAACGCTCTCAATCAAAGTGGTCGCTACCAGAACGAGCATCGCGTCTACATGCGCGCGGACGAATCGTGCCCGACCTGCAATCGAGCCACCGTCGTGCGCGTGGTTCAGACCCAGCGATCAACGTTCTATTGCCCGCGCTGCCAACGCTGATGTGGGCAATCGTTCACTCGCATGGCGAGTTTCCGTATCACCTCAACTGCGGGACCGTTTCGTCGGTCCAGTTGATCGAGTCTCGCAGCGGCCCCCGTTCGCGTTTCTTGGGTGGAGACGGCGAGGCTGCTGATCCGGAAGTCGCTTTAGACGCGGGTGAGATTTCGTTGGGAATAGGGGCGGGGACTTTCTGAGCGGGAGCTGTCGCCGGAATGGGGTCGGCCCACGCGGGGAGTTCTTCCGGTTGGTCCTTCAGCGGCGCAGGGGGGGGATCGTTGATGTCGTCCAAGAGAAGATTCAACGCGCGCGGGGTCTGATCGAGAGCGGGATGGTCCAAGGTCGGTTGATCCAAGACAGCGCGACGGCTGCTGGCGGTCAGTGTGGTCATCGGAGAGACACGCACGATTTGACTCGCGTCGAACGACCGGCCATCAGTCGTTGTGAGCTTCGCGTGCAGGACTAAGCTGTCGTGAGTCGGTGATGCTGCCAGCGGCACTGTGAACTGATAGCCCGCGCCGGTCAGACCGCGCGTCCAATGCTGCCGGCATTCGTCGGCGGTGAAGTTCCAGTGACCGACTTCGCGCTGACCTTCAGCGACGGCGGGATCGAGCAGCGTGAGTTCCACCTGACCGGGCAACTTCACAACCTCACCGTCCGCATCGACGGGAGCCAACTG
Organism: Schlesneria sp.; assembly: GCA_043757695.1. GTDB lineage: Bacteria > Planctomycetota > Planctomycetia > Planctomycetales > Planctomycetaceae > Schlesneria. Next base: position 1,572 of record JAYVOX010000106.1, on the reverse strand, counting down.
CGCCACAAAGGCATCGTCGCCCGGATGCTCATCCTTATTGATGCCGCCCGAGAGCAGCGAATGAATCTGCAACTTCGCCACGCGGACGAGCGCTTCCGTTTGTTCGGCCAACGTCCCACTGCTGCCTCGTTTGGCGAGTTCGGTGCGGAGACCATCAGCCTCGCGCCGCGACTTCTGCAATTCGGCTTGAGCCGTCACGACCTGACGCTCGGCATCGGCCAAGTGAGCCTGCTGGTCTCGAATCCGAGCCTGCAATAAATCGGTGCCGCCGCGACTCAGACAGCCGCCCATCAGAACCGCCAACATCCCTGTCAGCACAAGTCGCATCATTGCCGCCTCCTTGGCGAACGAGCCTTTTTCCAAAACCAGCGGCTCGTCAGGCCGGGGAAGATAGTGGCAGTTGGTTCGTTCAGGCAATCGCAAAGTGGTCCGACGGCAGGCGGCAGGGGGAGAGCGGACGAATTATTTGGGTGTGACCGGCAATCCGGTTTTACCCCTCTCCCCCGTCTTCGGGGGAGAGGCGGGGTGAGGGGGCCGAGCGAGAATCAGCCCCCTTACCCTAGGTGTCTGTCCGGAAAGTCGAAGGCCATACCTTTCGTAGGGTGGGCACTGCCCACCATCAACGACCGATTGTGGTGGGCAGTGCCCACCCTACGGGTATCCGGACAGACACCTAGCCCTCTCCCGCCGAAGACGGGGGGAGAGGCGACCAGAAAAGTGACACTCGCCGGAATGCCGGTTACACCCGAATTATTTTCTGACCCCTAACCCCTGACCAATGACCTCCCCAACGACACGACTTCAAACTGAGTCTCATCGGGGCCGCGACGCTTGGCGGTGTACATCGCTTGGTCGGCTTGTTGAATGCAGGCTTCCCAGTCGAGATCGCCCGACTGGAACGTGACGACTCCCAAGCTGAATGTCAGCGTGGGGTGAACGCGTTCGACGAAGTGGCGCAGTGCGGCACGCAATCGTTCGGCGATGAGCGTCGCGTCGTCATGATCGACCTCGGACAGCACGAGCAGGAACTCGTCGCCACCGAGCCGGCCGACGCAATCGTAAGGACGCGTGTGCTGCCGTAGTGCGACACCGATCTGCCGCAGTACGGCGTCACCTGCGTGATGACCGCCACGGTCGTTGATCCCCTTGAATCCGTCGCAGTCGAGTAAGGCCAATGTGAAGGGCCGACCGAAGCGGCGAGAACGATTCAGTTCTGACACCAAGGCTTCGACAAGTGCTTGCCGATTGGGAAGACCGGTCAGCGCGTCGAGTCGTGCGAAACGCTGAGCTTCCGCGAGCCGTTCGCGCAGACGCCCCATCCACGCGACGAGCCACAGCGCGATGAGCAGTCTCAATACCTGACCGAACACCAGTTGTGTCCCGTCTGCGGCGCGAGTTGTTTCCAGCACGCTCCAAGCCAGCAACACGAGGACGCTCGCACTCAGTGCCAATCGCCGCGAACACGACCAACCGGTCAACACGAGCAGCACGAACATCAGCCATGTGGCGGGCAGCGCGATCTGGCCCGCGTCATCCGCATATCGACAGCACGTCACGAGGACCAAGCCCGCC
>JAYVOX010000105.1:0-9543 GCA_043757695.1 Schlesneria sp. | reverse complement strand
AGCCGTGTGCCGTAAGGCCACGGGTTTCCTGCGGCGATTAAGAACCCGCAGCCTGACGGCGTGCGGCTCGCCTGGGCCTCAAATCAAGCCGCGCGAAGTTTAATAGCCCGAATGCCAATTCGGTTGTGTGCCAACGAGCCACGGACTGGAGACGTGACTGGCGACTTTTGAATCGGGCTGGGGATACGACTCGACGTTGAAGACAAAGTCGCGTTTCGTCGCGACCGACTCGGCGAAGTCGGACCAGAGGAAACGGAGTTCAGCCGTCACTTTGAAGTCGGTGATCGAGCCGGTCGATGTGCTCTGAACCTTCCGATCCTTGACGATTCGCAGTCCGCCGTTGGGGTCGTAGTCGTAGAAGTAACCGTTGAGCGTTTGTGGGCCGTTGTTTTTCGGAACGTACAGCGACAGTTGAATTCCTTGGCGATCCGCCCCCATCAACGTGAAGCCGTTCGTGGCGGAGGCACGCTCGGCCGGCTGTTCGAGGCCGACGTAAAGTGCCTCGTTGGTCCAAGCGAGACGGATCGAGGTCGGATTGTCGTTCGGTTGCGTCGGGTCGCGCGGCAACATGCGAGAGGCTGTTGCTCGTTGCCAGAACGGTTCGTCGAGTTTGCCGTCGAGCGTCACGTCTTTGTCTGTGATGCTGACCGCGATGTGCTCGAAGACGGTGTCCTCGGGACACCGCTTCTCGGCCAACGAGATGCCTTGTTCGAGAATTGGCAGCGCGAGCTTTTGGCCGTCGGCATCGAACACGGTTGCGATGTAGGCGTGCCAATCGGCGCGATGCCGCTTGAGCACGTCAGCTCGCTTCGGGAACGCGGTCGTTCGCGCGGGATCGCGGCGGCGGACGTGCTCTTCGAGCCACAGGAACGCCGAGTCGATGATGATCCGCTCACGCTGAATGTGAGTCTGCGCGAACGGATCGGCGGACGTAGCGAGCATCGCCTCATCCAGCCAGCGGAAGGCGTCGGCGAAGAAGGCCGCGTCGCAGAGTTGTTCCGCCCAGACGTGTCGTGGCACATCGACGATGCGGGTCGGCAGCGCCGTTTGCCGGTCTTCGATCCGTTCGAGCAACGCTCGCATCGGCTTCGCGGCGGGGCCGTAGTAGCCTCGGCAAAACGTATCGAGCAAATGGTCGAGGTAGCTGCCTTCGCCAGAAGGCGGGCCGTTTGTCGGATCGCCCACGTTCTGGCGAACGTGGCTACGAGCGTGAGATTCGCCAGTCGGATCGTCGATCAGCTTCAGGCCGATCCAGGTTCGCAATGGCATGAAGCTCTGCATGTCGGCGCTGGTCGGGTCGTTGTTGATGTCCGCGCCGAAGAGGTCTTCCGCCTCGATCGTCATCAGTTCGACCCCCGATTTGTGAAACATCTGCATGTCGTCGCGGATCGCTCGGACGTTCGTTGACGGAGCGAACATGCCGGGCGGATGTTGCTGGAAGACTCGCCAATAGTCCCAGACGCCGAGCTTGCATTGTTTCTCTTGCCAACCGGCGAACAGCGTCATCGGCCGCACATTGCGAGGATGAGCGAGCGGATGTGTCGGATCAGAGAAGCCATAGTTGTCGCAGAAGCGGACGACGACGTTTGATTCCGGCCGCACGGTCTTCGGGGCGGTGAGCGTGAAGTTGTACGCCTCGGTCTGCACGAGCACGTCCGGGAACTCGTCCTTCAATCCGCGCGCGACATGATTGACGAACTCAAGCTGCGGCCCGCTCTCTGAACCTTCGCGATCGGCAACCGCTTTGCAGTTCGGACAGAGACCGAGATTGCTCGTATTGTCGTTCTGCGAGAGGACAAGCACTCGCGAGGGTTCGCGCCCCTCTTTGATCGCGGCGGCTCGTTCATCGACGATGAACTTATTCGCTCGTTCCAGCGTGATGCGTCGCACGTCTTCATTCGTCACGCACAACTGAGTCCACGCCGACGGCGTCCCCATGTCATCGGTCAACCGCTTGCCGCTGGCGTCCATGCCGAAGTATTCGGGATGCGACTTCGCGAACTCTTTCGATGAGATGAATTCGCCAAACGTAGGCACGCCGGTCGGAATCATCCGCGCATGATCGCCCGACGTGATGCGGCCGTTGATGTTGTTTTTGTTGGCGACTTGAAACTGCTCGATGATCGGCCCGCCTCCCGCCGGATGCCCGTAAGGAAACCCGGTGAACAGCATCCGAATCGGAAACGCCGGCCGCCCGCGTCGATCCAGCTCCGGGATCGTCAGCGTCGGCTGCGACGGCACGACCTCCGTGAACGGATCGAGCCGCAGCACACCGCATTGCTCTTCGAGAAACTCACACACGGCATAGACCGTCCCGCGTGATTGGCCGCCCGCGAGAATCAACGACTCGCCGACCGACTTGATCCGCCACTCTTCCGGCTTGAGCTTCGTCGCTTCGATACCGTCGTTTCTCGCCGCCGCCGTATCACCGACCAGCAGCATCGTCTTCGGCAAGTCAGCCGCGTCCTCGGCCTTGATCGCGAAGTCCGCTCCGGTGACTTGCTTCAACACCGTCGCCAACCAAGTCGCCGCCGTCGTCTCCTCCGGGATCGGCTTCGCGGATGTCACGATCACAAACGCCGTCTTACCATCGCTCGCAATCTTCTGCTCAGATGCCTGAGCAACTCCACTGATGACAATCAACAAAATCCAAACGATCCAATTCATCTCAAACTCCTGAGTGTGATTGTTCTGTCTTCATCCGAGGCTCGGCCTTGCCATCCGAGCTACTGCTCTGATTCGGATAGCTCGGATGGCAAGGCCGGGGCTCGGATGAAGTCAAGAAAAGGTCATCACGGCCTGCCGGATCCGAGCAGGAGGTTGTCGAAGGCTGGGCCGTCGTCGCGAGGTTGCTTGCGGTCGCAAATGAGTTCGATCGTCAATGGTATGCCGACGGCGAATGATGGGCTGAGATCAGTCTGAAAGAGACTGCGCGGAGCTTCGCCGATTGCTTGGGAGATCACGCGGCAGGTTTTCGCCCTTCCGTCGAGCACCAGTTGCAGGTGATTCCAGGCGTCAAACGCGGCGGGGAGTTTTGTGTCGATCAGTTTGCCGTCGGTCCCGCAGTGCCAGGTGCTGGATCGAGTCCGCATCTCGAAGAGCACGGCCTTCGTCGCGGCGTTGTGGAGTGCAAAGCCAACTTCGTCGGTGCTGGTCGTTTCGGCGGTCGGCACGAGTTGCACATACGAGGCTTCGCTGCGCAGAAAGAGATCAACATCGAACGTGAGTCGGTCGATGCTGAGCAACTTCAATTCGGGAGCGGTGAGTTCCACGCGACCTCCCGCGCCACGAAATCGCAGCGACTGGAATTCGCGGCCGTAGGAGATGTCGTTGTCGATGCGGATGTCGGTCGCGCGGCCGTTGCGGATCGTCCAGCGAGTCGCGGCATCGCTCTTCGCGTGGCCGAGCGGTTCGCCGGGCTTCAGCGATTCAAAGCCCTCTTCGACCAGCACCGTTCGGCCCGGCGGTTGGAACATGACGCTTGGTTGCCAGTGCAGCGAAAGTTCGTCGAGGAAAAGTTTGCTACCGGTCGCTCCCTGCGGGCTGAATTCGATCATGTTGAAGGCGTTGTGTTTCGAGTTGTACTTCACGTCGCGGCAGATCGACTGCGCGGCTTGCCCGTCGGCGGCGATCTCGGCCGAGTATGTCCTGTGTTCCAGATCGACGTTGATCGACAGCCGTTGCCACACACCGATTGGAAACGTTGCCTTTGCTGCGACGTTCTGCCCGGCGTCGCGGAAGTAGATCGTGCTCGCGTCCCCTTCGGGAACATAGAGGCCGACATCGAAACGATTCACCGTGTCGATGTCGTATTGCAGATAGGCGACTGCTCCCGATTTCGCATCGGGGCGGAACATCCAAAACGCCAGCTCGCACGAACCGCTGCTGATGGCCGTGTCGCCGGGGAACGGAAATAGGCCGCGATCATGTCGTCCGTGATGTCGCACGCTGAGGTTCGCGGAACCGTCAGCCGCGCGAGTCAACTTCATCGCGCGGCCTTTCTCGCCACGGCGGACTTTGCTTTGAGCATGCGGTCGCGCGTCGCTGCCGTCGCCGAGCACTTCCCAATAACCGGGGCCACTGCGCAAATCGGGACGATGACAGAAGTCGCCGAAACCGCCGCCGTAGCCGTCGCTCATTTCGGGAAAGCCGTCGAATGATTGCTCGATGAATTTGATGTGCCCGAACTCGCCGAAGTCGCGCCGCCATTGCTCCCAACGCTCGGTCATGTTGAACGTCCACAAGTCCGGCCACGCATCCAGCCGCCAGCCATCCGCACCGGGCGGCGGCTCGCGAAAGCCCGTCATCGGACCACCGGCTTGAATGACTCGTACGGTGGGCTGCTTGCTCTGCTTGATGAAGTCGCGCACTGTCGCCACGGACACAGCACCGTCGATGTAGCCGAAGTCGGCGGGCTTCGCGCGTGCTCCATAACCTTCATACCCATCCAGCACGACTGGCACGACAAGCTCGTTGACCAGCCCTTCGTCGATCCACGTCCGCCAATCGAGCGGCCAATTGCCCAGGCACGTCCCCGCGCGATCGCCAGGGATCTGCACGGCGATTTGAATGGTCGGATCGACGGCATTCAGAGCCTGCCGCAACTCGCGGTAAAACTGCGTGAGATACTCGCCACGCAACGTTCGCCAGTTTTCGAGCATCGGATCGCGCCCAGCGAACTTCGGCTGCGAGTAATCGAAGCGCGGGTCGGTGAGGATGTCGAGACCATGCCGCTGCTTCATCTCCGCGACAACGGGCGCATTGAAGCCGAACTGATCGGCATGCTTCGGAGCCGGTTGATTCTGAGCCGCCTCGGTTCGCAGACAAGCGACGAAGCGTTTGAAGCCGTAGTCCTTCGCGAACTGGACGAACTCCGAGACCTTCGCCGCGCGAGCTTCCGGGTAAGCGTACTCCCAAACCAGGAATTGCTTGTTGCCGGCCCGATCGACCGACAGCACTTCGGGATGATCGGTGCCGAACTTGTTTTCGTAGAGCCACGCCGTTGTGAAGCCGGGCCCAGTCGGCGGTGCTCCGTTGCTGTAGATCGTCGGATACCACGCCCAGACTTCGATTCCTTCGCGTTCCGCCGCCGCCAGCAGCGTCTTCAACACCGGAAACTCGGCGAGCTTCTGATCCACCCGCTCCAACAAATAGTTCATCCCCGGCGAGACCTTCGTCTTCCACCGCGTCATGAATCGCGCCGGCAACATCGCTTCATCGACTCGCCAATACACGCCCTGAATTCCTCGCGCCTTCCAGCGTTTGACGAGCCGCTCAATCGCCTGCGGTGAGTCCATCCCGGCATCGGTTTCCGGCCCGCAGCAAATCACAGAATCGTCCCAACCCACGATGAGCCGATGGGCCGTGGGTGGTCAATCAGCAGCAGCAAAAACCGCCATCCCTGCGATCCACGACATTCCCCAACCGACCGCGCACGTCACGATCCATCGCACGGATTGTTTCTGTTTCATCGTTGATCTCATCTCAGTTCTCTTCACGACAACAACTCATCTGTCTTCATCCGAGCCCCGGCTTTGCCATCCGAGCTACTGCTCTGATTCGTGCGCTGATTTGGATAGCTCGGATGGCAAGGCCGGTGCTCGGATGAAGGCCAGACATTAGCATCACGGCTGCCGCGATCCGAGCAGTCGCTTCAACGCGGACTCGACGGTCGCTTGGCACGGCCCGGTCAGCGACCACGTTTGTTCATAACCGCCCCGATCGGAGAAGATGCGGTCGGGGCCGTAGTACCAGACGCCGCACTCGCCGTAGCCCGCGACGCAGACGAACAAATCTTTCACGGCGACGTGTTGTGCGAAGAGTTGGAACTCGACGAACGGCTCGCCCGGCAGATGCACGATGTCGATGCTGCCGATGCGCAGCCGAGTCATCTGGGCAACATAGCCGTCGCGCAGTCGCTGGCCGAAGCCGGAGAACATCGCGGCGGTCAGTCGCGTTGGAAACGGCTGATCGGGAGCCCGTTGTTTGCGAAGCAGTTCGGGGTTGAACGCGCCGTCCTCACGCACGGTGAACTTGATCGGAGCCGTGTCCCAAACGATCGCCTCCGGCTTCAACGATGCCACATCGACGACGACATCCACTCGCGCATCGCCGTCTCCATTCGTTTCCTCTGACTTCGCCGCGCCATTCCGTAGAGCCGCCGCCTTCGCCGACCGCTGCATCGCATCGAGCCGCCGCAGCGCGAGGTCTTCACGAGCCTGACGGTTGCCGTCGTTGTACTTGCCGAGCGTCACATTGCCGCTGCAACCGGTGAAGTAAATCGGGAACACGCCGCTCGATTTTTCCAAGCGGTCACGAGCAATCCCAACCGTATCCCACGAGATGCGAGCGTCACCGTAAATGCTTTGCGGATGAGTCGCGTAGTAGTGCAATTGCACCAGCGGTCGGTCGCCGTCGAAGAACATCAGCGTCCGCAGCCACGGGTCGATGAGTCCTTCGGGAGCGTCGCGCACGGCCAACTCACGAGTCACACTTGCTCACACCGCGATGCTGCCGCCCGCTTGCGGCACACGCCGGTTCGAGGCGACACGATCCACCTTTGCCTTCGAGCCGAGGATGCGCGAGACCGGCTGCAACTGCGTGACCGACTCGGCAATCGCCGTCGCCGCACGCTTCGCGATGTCGTCGGTGAATCGCAGATGTTGGGCGAGTTGCTCGCTTTTTTCGTCGTGCAGGAATCGCACGGCGTCGGCATCCAAAATCGGGGCCGTGTGCTGATGTAACGATTGCAGTGCGACTCGCTGTCGAGTCGTCCCCGCCGCGTGAGCCATCGCGTCGCGAATCGTCTCGTCGCTCGTGTTGCAAATCCCGCAGTAATCAATCGCCGCGATGACGAAGGTGTCGCTGGCCGTTCGCAGCACGACGCCACGCATCTCCAGCGGATGCTCGTCACTTTCGGCATCGCACCCACGCAGGGGCCGTCGCCAATCGGCGGAGTGACATCCACCCAAAACGTCGCCAGCCGCAACGTCGGCTCGGCGGCATGAACCGTGGCCGTTGCCATCAGACACAATGCGAGAACGCTAACAACGCGACCAATCATGTGATTCTCCAAGGCGAACGCCCCTCGGCTCGCTCGTCGGTGTGAAAGTTCTTCGAATTTGCGACAGATCGAAACCGATAACTTATGTCGTACCAATTTATACCTCACGCAGTCCGAAGTGAGACGTTTAGCCGCAACGCCAACGGCGTGCGTGCGATCAACGGTTCGCCCACATTTGCACCCACGCCGATGGCGTTGGCGCTAAATGTGAAAACGTCTCATTCCTGGCCGCGTGAGGTATAGGAATGTCACATGCCGTCCAATTTAGAAATATCACAATGGCGGTGTTTCCCAGAGTGGCATGGGTGAAGTTGCGATTGAGTGATGTCGAGCGGGAGCGGTCGGAGGTTTCGGGGAAGGTTTTGAAGTCTTCGATTGGATTCGCGAAGGGGGCGGAATTGTTGAAGGTGAGTTACCGACAGGTGCTGCGAGATTGTGGAAGCGGTTCCAGGACGACGGGGCTCCGGGCCTGAAGCATGGGTTGCGGGGTCGCGTTTCGAGCCGGCGGTTTGATGAGGGGCGGCGTGAGCGGGTACTCGATTTGTACCGGTCGAAGCAGCATTGCACTGGTCGCAGTACGGCGACTTTGGTCCGACGTTGGCGGCGGAGTATCTCGGCCGGGTCGATGGTGAGTTGCTGAGCGAGGAGACGTTGCGGCAGTGGTTGATCGCGGCCGGGTTGTGGTCGGCTCGTCGGCGCGGGGCGGCAGCCTCAATACGCCGCCCGTGGCGGCTATGCTCCGGCTGCTCGGACAGCAGTCGTTGCACCGGCCACAGAGGACATCGGCCCACGACGGCCGTCGGGCCGCTTCAGCCGGTCGAAACAACACGCCGAAACCCCTCCCATCTCGCGGCGGCGATCTTCGAGCGTTGGACCACGCGACTAGGCAGGCGGTCCTCCTGAATCCAGGTGACTCGGCGATCTCTCCAGAATTCAGCCACGGTTCGACGTGGGTAAAGTGGGAACCGCCGACTTCCAATCGAGGCCGCAGTGATGTCATGTAGTCGATGACGGCAACCGAGTATGTCGCACGAGCATTTTCGTCGGGATCAACGCACAACCCGTAATCGTGATTCCCCCAGACTCCGATGGCATTCACTTGCGAAAGCAAACGACAAGTTTCTTCAATCCGTTTGCCCATCTCGAACACGTCGCCAACGACCACGACCTGATCCACTCGCTCGCGATCGAAACGGTCGAGTGCCAGACGCAGTAATTCGACCTGTTCGTGGATGTCGGTGATGAGGCCGAGTTTCATTTCACAAGCTCAAGTGCTGGGAGGCTGCTGTTGTGGAAAACTCGCCAAGTCTATTTGCCGTTACTCGTAAAACACTGCCAGCCAAATTGTCGGCTCGTCCCGCGCCGTCCACTCGACCCGATGCTTCTTGTGGGCTGCCCTTTGCGGCACCGATCCATCCGACACTGCGACATGACGTGACGACGACGGAAGTCAAACAATTCGTTCATGTCTTCAACCCCCTGAGAGCGAGGCCGCCTTCAATTGTGCCGCAACGCGTGGGGTTCACCGAGGTCGGGTTCGTGAATGCCGAATTCCTTCGGTTCCGTAGTTTGAGAGCTTGAAAGTCACCAATTGGCCATAACGCGGGCCGACGCTCGACGGCGAAAACGTGCGATGCCATGATCCCTGAATTGAATCCAATACAACCTCTTTTGTCCCGAGGAATCATGATGTGCATAGGCGTTGACCAAATTGCGATGCTTGATAAACCGATTTGCGATTTCTCGGAAGAATTAGGCAAAATCAATTTTCACCGGCAGCTAACGATATAGCGAGTTCAGGAGTGGACACTCAGCGCTGGCCGACGACTTGGTAACGCAGGATGCAGACAGTGAGAAAAAGTCGATTCGCGGCTCTGCAACCCAATTCCTTTTCGTTGACCTCGCAGAGAAGAAGTCATTGCTGGATATATCGGATGGTGGCATTACTCAGTTTGGCCTTGGCAAACAAAGTGCGGCGGATGAACAACTATTGAAGTGGATGAAGGCAGGCCTCGACAGCAACTTGCCGTGGGCATTGGTTGGCGCATTTGGGTTGCACGAACGATTTCTGAAAGACATCTACGCCGTTGTTGGATTCTTGGATCCGAGCCACTGGCGCGGACTAGATTTTGGCGAGACTTCATTTTCTGAAGTTGCGGAGAAAGACCGCGGATGGTACTCGGCCCAAGTTCGACGCACGGCAAATAGCGACGGCAAGGAAATACTCAAGCAATTGCGGAATCGATTTCCGCAGATCGAAAAGTACGAGAAAACGAATTGAGGTACTCAGCATACAGACCACAAGTTTTGGCTAGGCGTGATTGAGTATTTTCGCCATCTGGTAGTTCACGCAAGGGGTAGTGCCATTGAGAACATCTTCTGGTAGCCGTTCACGCACTGGGGAGTAGTGAAGGTGCGGTTTGATTGGCGAAGAGTTTGGTGGTGGCGTTGGTGAGGAAGTCGAAGACGTTGCGGGATTG
>JAYVOX010000104.1:0-9551 GCA_043757695.1 Schlesneria sp. | reverse complement strand
GCATGTAACCGGTAACAGCTTCAAACTGAGCGTAGCTGTGCTGCTCTCCGACCGGCACGCCGAAGGTCACGTCGTACTGAATGACGTGCGGCAGGTTTCGGTAGCCGATGCGGACGCGCTTTGTGAGCAAGTGATCCGACAAGACGGTCGTGTTCTTCGCGGGATGTCCCTGCGACTGACCATCAGGTGCCAACCAGAAGGCCATCTGATTCGTCGTCTGGAGTTCATGTCCCTTCGTGATCAGATGCAACAGCCGACTGGATGACGTTGGCCCAGCTCCATCCTTCACAGATCCCGCTTCGGTCGGGTTGAAGGTTTCAGGTGTGAACGGCGTTCCCACATCGAAGTTCGAGGCCGACTGAATCTGCCGCCCGTGATCGGCACTGTTGACGAACTCCTTTTCGTTCCAAGTCAGCGAATGAATCGCTCCCGCCAATCGAGTCGTCGTCGTGATGACGATCTCGGAGTTCCCCGCCGCCGCGCGTATGACGGCATTGCCCAAGGGAGCGGAGTCATCAGCGGAGACGCAATTTCCACGCAAGGACAGAACACAGATCACCGCCACGAGAAGCCGCCCGAGAATCGTTCCGGAGCATGGGCACTCTTGCCCGTCCGGCTTTTGTTCGACGGAAGACAGGGCGGGCAACAGTGCCCCTCTTCCAAATCGCGGTCGTGTGATTGGAACTGTGCTTACGGCACGAACAGCGCCTGGCGTGAGTCTTCGTCGAAGGGAACTCGTTTGAACGGGAAGAAGCATGAGCTGTCACTTCGCCTGGTACTGGATGTCGTCGAGATAGACCGTAAACGGCTTGCCCGAACCCGCGACCGTGATCGCGAAGCCGGTCTTGATGCGACTGAGGTCTTTCCCCGCGAGGTCGATTTGAAACGACTGCCACTCGGTCGTGAGCGTCACCTTTTCCAGCTTGGCAGACCCCGAATCGGCGTACTTCTTGTCCTTGCCGAGTAAGCCCAACTCGAATGACGCGATTTCGCCACCCTGTTCGCCACGTGCCCAAAACGAGAGTCGCTTCGCCCCCGTGATGTTCCAACCACCCGGCTTGTCGCCCCAGTCATTCGGAGGACTTTGCCAGACGATCCCGCCCCACGTGTCGCTTGCATTGAAGTCGAACTTCAAACAGGTCTGTCCCGAGTGTGGCTTGGTCGCGCACGCTTCATCGAGTTTCATCGCCTTCGCGTTTCCCATCCAACCGGTCGGAACGAACGCGGGCTTGTCGCGACTCGCTTCGTCGTACAGCACCAGCGGAAGCGACCCCTTGTTGGCCGGAACCGTTCGCACCGGCCCGTTGACGAACAGTGGCACGTTCGCCACTGCCGCCCCGCCGTGACCATCACGCACATAGGCGAACAAACGATAGCCGCCACCCTCAGCGGGAATCTGCACTTCGACCGACGTGTTGCTCGACTTCACAATGGCAGCGGGAAACGTCGGCGGGACCGCGACCGCATCGCCACCCTCCGCAAAAACAGTCTGCTCCGCCTGCAAGACCCATTCGACTTTCAGCTCATCCTGTTCGGGATCAACCGCGTCGAGCGTAGCCTTGATCGTGGCGAGCGGCTCCACTTTGGCAGGACCAGTCAGCACGAGTGACTTGATCGCGGGACAACGATTCGCGATTGGCCGTCCCGTCCAGAGTTCGCTCAGCGCATCGACCGCTGCGGTGCGAGAGCCATCGGGCAACAGCAGCCCGAACCATGTCGCCGTCGCCTCCTGCTTCTGTCCCCACACGAAGGCATAGCTTCCCAAGCACTGCTCCTTCGAGTTCACAACATTGGCGACGTATGTCGCGCGGTACGCCGCTGCTTTTTCGGTACTCGTCGGTTCGAGAGCCGCGCCCCAATCGCTCTTCTTCGACTCCCACATGCCTGGCGGCCCGAATTCGGTGAGGACATACGGCTTGGTCCCGCCCGCCGCGCGATACCGCTGCGGAATCGTCGCCCCGCCGCCATAGCTGTTGATCCCGACGACATCCACGTTCGGGCAGAGACGATGAATGTTCTTCACACGTTGACCACCGATCTCAGCCACCACGGTCATCGTTGGATGCTGCGGATCGAGCTGCTTCGCCATGACCGCGAGGCTGTTGATGGCCGACCAGATCGCCGCGTTGTCTCCTTCACCGTAGCCTTCCATTTCATTCCCCAACGCCCACATCAGCACGGCGGGGTGATCCTTGAACTGCATGATCGTCTGGCGAACAGCCTCCACTTGCGCGGCGACTTGATCGGCGTCGTTGTAATTGAATCCATGTCGCTCATGACCAAGCCACAGGCCCACCGTGACTGTTAGCCCCAGCGTGTGGGCTTCATCCAAGATCGGCTTCAATTTCTCGGCCGACCAAGTCCGGATCGAGTTCCCGCCCGCCGCCTTGAGCATCTCCAGTCGCTTGTCTCCACCAACTCCCCTGATGACATACGGCTCTCCCCCGCGCGTCAGTTGCCAACCGTCCCCCTGTCGCGCGACAGCGACAGTCATCGCCTTTTCTTCTGCGGCAACCAGAGGCGCAGAAGAAGCCAGCCAACCGATCAGTGCCAGTCGTAACATGGAGTCGATCCTTTTCAATCCGCGTTGAGCTTCACGAGTGAACAAACAAGTCGTACTCAATCCGTGAATGGGTGGCCAGCAGCGCGTGCCAACTTTCGTACTCGATGTGCCAGCGTGTGTTAGTTGCTCGGTCATCGTTGCCGCCTATACTCGGTCCCTCAATCGTCGTTCCGTCCGCTTCGTTCCTTTGATGGCTTGACTCCTCGATGCCCGCTTCTGACATCGTTATTCGTGGTGCTCGCGAACATAACTTGCGAGACGTTTCGGTCACATTGCCACGCAACAAACTGATCGTGATGACAGGGGTCAGCGGGTCGGGAAAGAGTTCGCTCGCGTTTGACACGCTCTACGCCGAGGGGCAGCGGCGGTATGTCGAGTCGCTCTCGTCGTATGCCCGTCAGTTTTTGGGGCAGATGCCGAAGCCCGAGGTCGATTCGATCACGGGCCTCGCGCCGTCGATCGCGATCCAGCAGAAGTCGAGCGGACGCAACCCGCGCTCCACCGTCGGCACGATCACCGAAGTCTACGATTACCTGCGAGTCCTCTTCGCGCGCGTGGGCACTCCAAGCTGCCATCAGTGCGGCCAACCGATCACGGCTCAAACGCGAGAACACATCCTCGACAGCGTGCTGCGTCTGCCAGACGGCACCAAATTCCAAGTCCTCGCGCCGCTGATCCAGCGTCAAAAGGGTGAGTACAAAGACCTGTTCGAGGACTTGCTGAAACGCGGTTTCCTGCGAGCGCGCGTGGACGGCAAGCTCGTCCAACTGACCGACGACCTGAAACTCGACAAGCAGATGAAGCACACGATCGATGTCGTGATTGATCGGTTGGTCGCTGGCAAGACCCCGCGCGCCCGATTGGCCGAGGCGATTGAAGCGGCGCTGAATCTGGCGAAGGGAAAACTTGTCATCTCTCTCGATGGCGAAGCTCCTGTCCCCTCTCCCCCGTCTTCGGGGGAGAGGGCTAGGGTGAGGGGGCCGAGTGGCGAGAATACGTCCCCTCTTTTAAGCGATTCTTCCGTTGTTCTTCCTCAGCAGAAGGGAAAGAAGTCGTCACGTTCATCGAAGGCGGCAACTCCATCGAACGCCCCCCTCACCCTAACCCGCTCGCCCGAGGACGGGGGCGAGGGGACCGGAGAAGACGGCTCGTCGTCTGCTTCTTCAACCTTCAACCCTCAACCCTCAACCCTCGACCAACTCTACTCCACCGACTACGCCTGCATTCACTGCAACATCAGTTATCAGGAACCATCGCCGCCACTCTTCAGTTTCAACAGTCCGCAGGGGATGTGTCCCGACTGCACCGGACTGGGAGTTCGGTTTGACTTCCAGACCGAGCGACTGGTCCCTGACGATTCGTTGTCGATTCAAAAGGGGGCCATCGTCGTTTTGGGGAAGCTCAGTTCAATTGGCAAGTGGCGGAAGAGCATCTTCAAAGGCGTGGCCCGTGCGATTGAGATCGAACTCGGACTGACCGAGGACTCGTTCCTCAAAACAAAGTGGTCGGTGTTGCCCGACGCGGCGAAGCAACTCTTCCTGTATGGACTCGGCGCGAAGAACATCACGTTTGCCTATCGCAACGGCTCAAGCATTTGGAAGCGTGGCGGAACCTACGCCGGGTTCATCCCCGAACTGCTCGATGAATACCGCAAGACGCGAAATCCCATGCGGCGCATGCAGCTCGAAAAGTACATGCACGAGACCGGCTGCGCATCGTGCGGCGGGAGCCGGTTGAACAGGGAAGCGTGTAGTTACAAAGTCACGTCCAAGAGCGCGTCGCGAAGCGACGGTCCTCCCCTCGCCCCCGTCTTCGGGGGCGAGGGTGAGGGGGCTGACGGTGATGACGCTCCCAATTCGTTGAACAAAGGGAAGACGCTCAAGGGGCGAACAGTCAAATCGGCCAAAGCCAGAACGGAAGCCCCCCTCACCCTAACCCTCTCCCCCGAAGACGGGGGCGAGGGGACCAGAGAAGACTCGCCTCGTTCTTCGTCGTCAGCTTCTTCGCTAATCGCCAACAGCTTATCGCTCCCCGCCGTTTGTCATCTCAGCGTGCTCGAAGCGTGGGAGTTCTTTGGCGAGTTGGAACTGTCCGAGACCGGGCGGTTCATTGCGACGGAGGTCTTGAAGGAGATTCGAGGTCGGCTGGGATTCCTGCTGCGGTGTGGACTCGATTACCTGACGCTCGACCGGACGGCACCAACGCTGTCGGGCGGCGAGACTCAACGCATTCGATTGGCCGGGCAGATTGGCTGCGGGCTGGTGGGAGTCGTCTACATTCTCGATGAGCCGAGCATCGGCCTGCATCCGCGCGACAACGTGATGCTGCTCGACAGCCTCAAGGATCTGCGAGATCAGGGGAACACCGTCATCGTCGTCGAGCATGACGACGAAACAATGAAGGCCGCCGATCACATCGTCGATTTCGGGCCGGGGCCGGGCGTGCGCGGCGGTGAGATCGTCGTCGAAGGCTCGGTCGCGGATGTGATGCAGTCGGAGCGAAGCCTGACCGGCGCGTTCCTGTCGGGGCGGCGAGTCATCGAGATTCCCAAGGTCCGTCGCGCGGGGAACGGTCACGCCATCGAGATTCACGGCGCGACGCATCACAACTTGCGAGATGTCTCCGCCAGCTTCCCGCTTGGCAAGTTCATCTGTGTGACGGGCGTGAGCGGCTCGGGAAAAAGTTCGCTCGTGAACGACATCCTGTGGGAAGTCCTCAATCGCGACGTGAACGGCGGGACCGGCAAGCCCGGCTCTCACACGCAGATCACCGGGTTGGAGCACATCGACAAGGCGATCGACATCGACCAAAGCCCGATCGGTCGGACGCCGCGTTCCAACCCGGCGACCTACGTGAAGCTGGCCGATCTGATTCGAGACCTCTACACGCAGCTTCCCGAATCAAAGGTGCGGGGCTTCAAGCCGGGACGGTTCTCGTTCAACGTGCCGGGCGGGCGGTGCGAGGCGTGCGAAGGGAACGGCTCGAACAAACTGGAGATGGATTTCCTCGCCGACATCTGGATCACGTGCCCGGTCTGTCAGGGTAAGCGGTTCAACAAGGAGACGCTCGAAATCCGCTTCAAGGGCAAAAACATCACCGACGTGCTGGAGATGGATGTTCAGCAAGCCCTCGAACATTTCGAGCACCATCCAAAGTTGAAGCGGTCCATCCAGACGCTGCATGACGTGGGCCTCGACTACATCAAGCTGGGTCAGCCGTCGCCAACTCTTTCCGGCGGTGAGGCCCAGCGCGTGAAGCTCGCCAAGGAATTGAGCAAGCGTTCGACCGGCAAGACGGTTTACATCCTCGACGAGCCGACGACCGGACTGCACTTCGTCGATATCGAGCACCTGCTGCGCGTCCTCCACGGTTTCGTCGATGCCGGCAACACGGTGATCGTCGTGGAACACAACCTCGACGTGATTAAGACGGCAGACTGGGTGATCGACCTCGGCCCCGAAGGCGGCTCCGGCGGCGGCCGCATCCTCGTGGCAGGAACGCCGGAAGAGGTCGTCGCGTGCGAGGAGTCGTACACGGGGCAGACGCTGAGGATGGTTGATGGTCTAGAGTTGAAGGTTGATGGAAAGAAGAAGCCCAAGACGAAGTCGTCTCTAACCCTCAACCCGCCTCGTTGGCAGACCAACATCGCCCTGCGCGACTCGACCGACGGGGCCGACACGTCAATCGTGGTGCGTGGTGCGTCGCAGCACAACTTGCAGCATCTCGATCTGAAAATTCCACGCGACACGATGAGTGTCTTCTGTGGGCCGAGCGGTTCGGGGAAGAGTTCGCTCGCGATGGACACGCTCTATGCCGAGGGCCAGCGCCGCTATGTCGAGTCTCTCTCTTCGTATGCCCGCCAGTTTCTCGGGCAGATGCCGAAGCCGCGCGTCGAACACATTCACGGCCTGCAACCCTCCATCGCCATCGAACAGAAGACGGTCGGCAACACACCTCGCTCAACCGTGGGAACGGTCACGGAAATCTACGACTACCTGCGCATCCTCTTCGCCCGGCTGGGGACTCAACACTGCCCCGATTGCGGCGTGCCGGTCCAATCGCAGACGACGGACGATGTGATCGACAAGCTGATGGAGTTGGGTGAGGTTGATGGTCGAGGGTCGAGGGTTGATGGTCAGAGAAAGACGAAGAAAGACTCCTCATCTTCTCTGACCCTCAACCCCACCCGGCTGCTGATCCTCGCGCCGCAAGAGGTCACCGTCGGTCAGCAGTATGAAAAACTGTGGGAACGACTGCGCGAACAGGGCTATCGCCGCGTCCGCATCGACGGCGTGACGCACACACTCGACGAAGTCCCTGAGATTGACCGCAAGCGCAAGCACGCGGTGGAGATCGTGGTGGATCGCGTGACGATCTCAAGTAGTGAGAAGGACGAGCCTCTTGTCCCCTCGCCCCCGCCTGTCTTTGAGGCGACGAACACAGTGGGGGAGAGGGTTAGGGTGAGGGGGCCGAGCGGAGAGAACGCTTCCAATTTCAAGACTTCCAAGACTGAGCCGTCAACAACTTCGGACACCGCCAGCGAATCCCCCCTCACCCTAACCCTCTCCCCCCGAAGACGGGCGGGAGAGGGGACAGGAAAAGCGTCCTCGACCCGCTCGCGGCTTGCCGAGTCCGTCGAACTCGCCTTTGATCTCGGCAAGGGTGTGATCCGAGTCGCCGTGGTCGATGACGACCGAGACGAGAAAAAGTGGAAGGTCCAGCCGTTCAGTTTGTTCCGTTCGTGCGAACAGTGTGGTCGCAGTTTTGAAGAGCTGGCTCCGCACAACTTCTCGTTCAACAGCCCGCTCGGCTGGTGCGAGACGTGCGAGGGGATCGGCACTCAGCAGGGAACGAACCTCGGAGCGCTGGTCTCGGACCAGACGCGGTCGCTGTCGCAGGGGGCGGTCACCGCCTGGCCCGACCCGGCCAAGTCGCCTCTGTTCCAAAGGATGCTCGCCGCGATGGCGAAGGAGTGCGACATCCCACTCGATGTGCCGTTCTCGCAGTTGGAGCCGAGTCAGCAGCGGGCCGTGCTGTTTGGGACGGGGGATGCGTGGATCGGGCTGTACGAAGAAGCTCCTGTCCCCTCGCCCGCGCCTGTCTTTGGAAATGAACAAGGGGGGGAGAGGGTTAGGGTGAGGGGGCCGAGCGGCGAGAAGGCATCCAATACCAAGTCATCAAAATCTAAAGCGTCATCAGTTGCGAACGCCGCCAGCGAATCCCCCCTCTCCCTAACCCTCTCCCCCCGAAGACGGGCGGGAGAGGGGACCGGAAAGACTCGTCCGTCCCTCCGCTTCCAATACAAGGGCCTCTACCCTGCCATCGAACAGGCGGCGAGTCTTTCCTACGACTATCGCATGAAGCTGTACGGGCTGATTGGCGACTGTCCCTGTTCATCGTGCAATGGCAGCCGGGTGCGAGACGACGCGGCGGCGGTGAAGCTGGGTGGCAAGACGATCAAGCAATTCTGCGACCTGCCGCTCAACGAGTCTCTCGCGTTTTTGCATAGTCTCACGCTGACGAAGTCTCAGCAGAAGATCGCGGGCGACCTGTTGGGTGAGGCGACCGGGCGGTTGTCGTTCCTCGTCGATGTTGGTCTGCATTACCTGACGCTGGCTCGCACATTGCCGACGTTGTCGGGAGGCGAGACGCAGCGTATTCGTCTTGCCGGTCAGATCGGCCGTGCGCTGACGGGCGTCTTGTACGTCTTGGATGAACCGACCATCGGTCTGCATCCCAGCGACAACGGGCGGCTGCTGAACGCCCTCATCAAACTGCGAGACCTCGGCAACACGATCGTGATGGTCGAGCACGACCGCGAAGTCTTGCAGGCCGCAGACCGTCTGTACGACTTCGGCCCCGGAGCCGGCCGCTTCGGTGGCACGATCACCGCACAGGGGACTCCGCGCGAAATGTCGAAGAGCGAGCTGTCGCTGACGGGCAAGTACCTGTCCGGCCGCGAGGAGATTGTGATTCCGGCGAAGCGCCGGGTTGAAGGTCGAGGGTTGAGGGTTGATGGTCAGAGCAAGAAGAAGAATGGAAAGAGTTCTTCTTCTGACCTTCAACCCTCGACCATCAACCATCAACCCCCTCAATGGCTCGAACTGCTCGGTGCGCGGCAGCACAACCTGCGGAACGTCGATCTGCGGATTCCGCTGGGGACGATGACCGCCATCACCGGCGTGAGCGGTTCCGGAAAGAGTTCGCTCATTGAGGACACGCTCGCTCGTGCGGTGGCGAGGAAGCTGCATCGGGCATCGACTCAACCGGGGCCGTATGACGAATTGCTTGGTCTGCAATACCTGAGCAAGCTGATCGTGGTCGATCAGCAGCCGCTCGGGACCACGCCTGCATCCAATCCGGCGACCTACACCGGCGTGTTCGAGCACATTCGCGAACTGTTCGCCCGGATGCCAGAAGCGAAAGTCCGAGGCTATTCTTCGACGCGGTTCAGCTTCAATCGTGTCGGCGGTCGTTGCGAAGCGTGCGAAGGGAACGGGCAGAAGCTGATCGAGATGCACTTCCTCCCCGATGTGTGGGTCGAGTGCGATGTTTGCCGTGGTCAGCGGTACAACGCCGAGACGCTGGCCGTGCAGTATCGCGGCCAGAGCATCGCCGACGTGCTGGCCATGTCGATCGGTCAGGCTCTTGAACTATTCGACAACATCCCGAAGATTCGCGGTCCGCTGTCAGTCCTCGCCGCGATCGGACTCGATTACCTGACGCTCGGCCAGCCCGCGCCCACGCTCTCGGGGGGTGAGGCTCAACGAGTCAAACTAGCTGCCGAACTCGCGCGGCCTTCGATGGGGAAGACGCTCTATTTGCTCGATGAACCGACGACGGGCCTGCACTTCGACGACATCCGCAAGCTCCTGAAGATCCTCAACAGTCTCGTCGATGCCGGGAACACAGTGGTGGTCATCGAACACAACATGGACGTGATCAAGACCGCCGACTGGATCATCGACCTCGGTCCGCAAGCAGGCGG
>JAYVOX010000103.1:0-9559 GCA_043757695.1 Schlesneria sp. | reverse complement strand
CGCGCTTGCCGTAGTAGTGCGTTCCAACTCCATTGACGGTCGTGGGCATGTGAAGGAGCCTTAGAAAGTTGCCGACGGGCGATTCGACGAGGTGCCTGAACACCAACGAGGACCGGCTATGGACGATGAATACCGATGCAACCGACAGCCGTGTGGCAGGGATTGGAATCTACGCCGACGAATCCGGCAACCGTCGCTCGATGGCTTCCGAACAGAGGGGAGGCCGTGTCGCATTTTGGCTGCGTCACAAGGCGGACATCGCCGAAATGAGCAGGCCGCGCACCGGTGTTCTGCTACTTCGAGACCGGCACGCGACGCGACATCCAGATGTCGGCCTCACCCTGACCGTCGAGGCGATCCGAATAGTACATCAGCGTCTGACCGTCGCTCGACAGACACGGCCCTTGTTCGGAGTCGGGCGTGTTGATTGTCGGACCAAGCGACACGGGTTTGCCGAACGGAGCATCCTTGGTGGGGCGCGTGCTGAGGTAGAGATCGTTCTTCCCCACGCCGCTCGCTCGTTCCGACTCGAACACCAGCACGAGTCCGTCTGAGGAAAGGTGAGCGCCGGTGTCTTGGGACGGGCTGTTGATCGTCGGGCCGAGGTTCGTGACGTTCCCGAATTCGGCCGAGGTGCTGGTGCGAGTTGCCTGATACAAGTCGAGATTACCTTGGCCACCGGGTCTGCTCGACGAGAAGCTCAGCGTCAGCCCATCGGCCGAGAGTGAGGGGCAGGTCTCCGACTGAGGCGTGTTGATGTCATCGCCCAGTCGGATCGGCGTGCCAAAAACTCCGTTTTCTTTTGACCGTGTACTCATCCACAAATTCTGGTCCTGCTTGTTGGCCCCTCGATCCGACGAGAATACGAGAGTTCCGCGATCCGCCGCCGAGAGGGTCGGTTCCGAATCCCAGCTTGCTCCGTCGTTGATCTGGTTCCCCGTGTTGGAAACTGATTGTGAGCCGCACGGCGCTAGCCGCGGGTCGCTGGAAACAACCCGCGGCTAGCGCCTTGCGGCTCACTTTCTCCCGGAATCAACACGAATGGCGGAAAGCCGTTGTCGTCCTCGGACGTCAATGAGTTCGGCGACATGCTGCTACTTGGCATTGCCCGGATCGTCCCATTCGATCTTGCAGTTGGGCAGAGCTTTTTGCAGGGCGGCGACGCCGGCGGCGGTGACTTTGGTTTGACGAACGAACAAGTATGTGAGATTCGTCAGGGCCGCCAGATGGTCCAGATCGGCATCGGAACAAGGACTGCCCATCAGTTGCAGAAAGATTAGATGCCGCAGCTTGGCCAGGGAACGAATGCCGTCGCTGGTGATGGCGCAGTAGTTGTAGCCGATGCCGGTCATGCGCGGCTGCTTGTCCAAGTCGGCGATCACTCGATCGGTGAGCTGGCCGCCGTAAATCGACAGGGTCACGAGGCTCGGCATGGCCAGCAACCGGCGATAGGTGGGGTCGTCGATGTCACTCGTGTAGATGTAGAACTCCTTGAGTTGCGTGAGCGCCAAGAAGCGGGGCAATTCTTTGTCGGTGATGTGCTGCCCCTTCATGTCCAGGAAGAGCGTTTGCAGTTTCGGCAACTTCGCCAACTCGGCCAGCCCCGCTGCGGTCAGGCCATTCACGACCATGTGCAGATGATTGATGTTCTTGAAATTGGCCAGGATGGCGGCGTTCGCATCGTCGATGCGAATCGCATGGTCCAAATGCAGAGCCGTCAGTTGCGACAGACCGGCCAGCTTCGCGAGGCTGGTATCGATGTCTTTCACATCGGTGGGAAAACGGACGCCGGTGACAACCACTTCCCCCGCAGGCAAACCGGCCGCGTCGGTCACGTCACGTCCAACGTTTTTTTCCTGAGCATCGGGAACTTGGACGGTGACTTTGCCTCCTTTGGACAACACCCACTCCGCCGCATCGCGATCAGAACTTGATACGGCAATCTTTGCGAAGAGCTTTCCCGTGCCGGTGATTTCGCGGACTTCGATCTTGTGAAACGTCACGCCGCGATCGTTGGCGGAAAGACCCAAGTGCAACGAGTTGCGCAAGGCATTGCGTTTGTCGATGTCGAGCCGTTTGATGTCGCCGCCCCATTCGACGAGCCGTTCGTCATTCAAGAAAGCCCACAGCGATTTCTGGCGGACTTCCACGCGCGAGCGATATCGCGTTTGACCGTTCTCCAACAATTTCGGTCGCATGATGGTTCCGTCCGTGCGACTGATCAACGTTGTGTCGTCGAGCCGCTCAAACCCCGCTTTGATTCCCGCATTGAGGACCGCGTGCATTTGCCAGGCGAACGACCGCGACTGCGATGAGAGCAGTTGCTCCACCGAGCCATTACCGGACTGCGGACTGAACTCAATCTCGAAGTCGTATTCTTCCGGCGGCTGATACGGCAACTGAATCCGCGGCGTGTCGCTGTGGTTTTTCGCTTGCTTCACCACCAAACCGTCCGCGACTCGCACCCATTCACCAGCCAGGACATCGCGCTTCACATCGACCATCGCGAGCAGATCCACGATGCGAGCTTGCTTGGCAGCGAACGGAGCTTTGGCGGGAGGTGGGACTGAGCCAATCGCCGGAACCGAGGCGATTGGCGAACCATCGAACTTCACCCACTTCGCACCGACGATCTTGCCGTGCAGCTTGTTGCCGGACGAGTCATGCAGCACGTCGCCCTGTCCCTCATCGAAGCGGTAGAGAGCGATGGAATCTTTATCGGGCATGAAGGTGGCGGGCGGGGTGAAGTCCGCCGAGTAACGTGCTACGCGCGAGACGTGAACCGCGTCGATCCAACCGTCAAAGTGGCCTTTCCCGAGGAACATCGGCTCCAGTTCGCTTTGAGGCTTCGGAGCACCGGCATCAGGGGAAGTCGCGATCAGCTTGCCATTGAGATACAGCAGGCGGCGTTGGGTGTCGTTCACGCCGGCCAGATGAATTCGTTGGTTCTGCTTGTAGAGCGGCGGACTCAGGGCCTCGCCGTGATGAGTGTAGAAACTGAATGCGCCGTCTGGGTTAATACTCAGGCCGCAATGCGGGCTGCTCCACAAGAAGAGCGCGGATCTTCCCTGCGTCGAACCATTCGTGGTCAACCACATTTCGCAGGTACATTCGGTCGAGACGGGATTCGGTTGAGGAGCCATTTCGACGTAGTCGTCTTGAGCGAACTTCAACGAGAATTGTCCCGGCTTGCCGAGTGACACGGTGTTCATCGTCCCGCCACCCGAGGTCGAGTCGTTACCTTTCGAGCCACGTTCTTTGGCCGCCGTCGTTGAGGTCGTGATCGACTTGCGTCCAACCGACTTCTCGCCCAGCACTTTGCCGCCGCTCGTGGCGATCAGCGTTTCCTCGACCAGATCGACTTTGACCTTGGTCTCCGTCCCCTTCTTGAGCGTGAACGATGCGGTCTCGAACGACAGATCGCCGCGTGTGACCAGCAGTTTCTTGTCGCCCGCCTTCAGCGAGATCGGTTCGGTGTTCGCCTCCTTCAACGTCACCGTCGTCCCCACCACCGTCACCACCACCTCGGGATCGAGAATCTCGACCCGCAGCGTGCCGTGCGGAGTCTGGAACAGGAACACTGCCGCCAGCAGCAACATCACGGCGGCCGCTCCGCCGCCGATCTGCACGCGGCGGTCTTGCCACAGCGCGGGCGGCTTTTGTTTGGAGCCGCCCCGCTTGGGGCGACGTTGCAGCGTGTTGTTCGAGTTCACGCGCGGCAGCGTTTCTTCAAACTCGGACTCTGCGGGCTTGGCCAGCGTGTGAGTCCCCGTCAACGACGCCTTCGATTTCGCTCTGACATGAGGCGTGGTGATCTCGGCCATCCCCTTCAGAAACGATTGGAAGTCATCGTCCGAGGAGGCCTCTTCTTCGACCACCACTGGGGAGGAGATCGTCCCGCCCGTGCGACAGGCTTGAAGATCGGCGATGACTTCGGTTGCGGTCTGGTAACGCTCGGCCGGTTTCTTCGCGACCATCCGCCGGAAGACCGCCTCCAACTGCCCTGAGACACCGTCGCGCGCGGCACTCAACGACGGGATCGGCTGATCGCGGTGAGCCAGCAGCCTCGCCATCAGTGAGTCTCCTTCATAAGTCGCCTTGGCCGTCAGCAGGAACCACAGCGAAATGCCCAGGCTGTAGATGTCGGACTTCGCATCGGCGTGTTTGGTACTCAGCGCTTGTTCGGGAGCCATGTAATCGACGGTCCCCATCACCGCGCCGGTTCCGGTCAGATCGGCCTGAGTGGCCACGTCGGCGGCCTCGATCCGCGCGAGTCCCATGTCCAGAATCTTGACCACGCCCGAGGTGTCGAGCAGCAGATTGGCGGGCTTGATGTCGCGGTGAATCACGCCCTGCTTGTGAGCGAACTCCAACCCGCGCGCGGCTTGAATGATGCAGTCGATCGCTTGATCGACGGGCAGCGGCCCCTGCTTCTTCACGATTGCCGACAGGTCGTCGCCGGGAACGTACTCCATGACGAGGAACGGCGAACCGTCCGACTGCCCCGCGTCGAAGGCCCCGACAATGTTGGGGTGAGTCAGCCGCGCGGCCGCCTCGACCTCACGCTGAAACCGCTGCTGAGCCTCTTTCGTTTTCGTGACGGCGGGCGACAGCACCTTGATCGCCACCAGCCGCTTCATCATCCGGTGCTCGGCCTTCAGCACCATCCCCATCCCGCCCTGGCCGAGCTTGTCGAGGACAAAGTAGCTGCCCATCGTCAGCGTCTTGCCCTTGCCCGAATAGACCACCTGAGCCTGATACGCGCTGATCTTCTTGTCGCGCACCAGTCGCTTGGCCAACTGCTCGCCATCTGTCGGCTTCGCCTCGGCAGACAACTTTCGCACGTAATCCTGAAGGTCGGCCTCGGTCATCACACCACTATCAACCAAGTGCATCGAAAATCGCTCCAACGCCACAGCAGCCATCAGGTCTTCTCCCCTGCTATGGGAAACTCGTCTGCAACGAACGCCGCGATAGAACGCGATACGATCAAACGCGAAATCCCTCGTCCATATATGGTGCGAACCTTACAAAACTTCAGTACGCCGTGCGAGCAATTGGCGGCAAGCAGAATCGAACGCAGCCCAGTTCGACATTTCGGATAAAGGTCAGGACTTGCTCTCTGGCCACTGAGACCTCACGCGGACAGGAATGAGACGTTTCCATGTTTAGCCGCCACGCCAACGGCGTGGGTGCGGGCAAACCGAGAGATCGCACGCACGCCGTTGGCGTGGCGGCTAAACGTCTAACGTCAAGCCGCGCGTGGCATCGCAAAATCCGTGCTGAGCAACGCGGGCAGGGCCGTGTTGACCACTTCGGCGGATTCTGCCATATCTCGCGCGGGTCCGAGCGACACATTTTCGCTTCACCCGGATGGAGTTGAGAGCGCGGATGAGCGGGTGAGACACCCGTCTTTTTGACAGGCAGGGATGCGACGATGCGAGCAATACGACGAGGGAATTCCGCGTGGCGACCGAGCGCGAGGTCTGAATGGGCCGGAGGCCGCGTGGTCTCGGGTGTGCTGATGAGCTTGGCCATGATGGCCTGCAGCGCGAGTCTCTGTGCGCAGCCAGCAGTTCCGGCAGTGTCGGGACCGACGTTGATCGAGTTGCAGACGCGGCTCAAGCGAGCGCAGTCGGATGGGGAACTCGAACCGGCGGTCAAACAACAGGTCGTCGAACTCTTTCAGTCGGCCATCGAGCGGATCGAGATCGCGGGCGAAGAGGCGGCGAAATCGAAGCTGTTCGCGGAGCGAATGAACTCGGTGGGCGAGAAGCTGCGTCAGGCGAAGGCGCGGTTGGTGGCGATGCCCGAGCGAACGACTTTGACCGTCGCGGAAGCATCCGCAGCCGCAGGCGATGATGTCGAGAAGCTCGAACGGATGCTGAAGGAACGCCGCAAGGTGATCGACGATCCCGAGAAGGGCTTGCAGGCGCGCGCGACGGCGATCGACAAGGAATTGGGGGCGCAGATGCCTCGGCTGCAAGAGATCGCGCGGGAGTTGGCGGAAGTCGAAGAACGCGTGGGCACGATTGAAGAAGAACTGGAAACCGCCGCGCCGCCGGACGAATCGCGCGAGGTGACTCACGCGCGGCAGTCGTTGTTACTGACGCGGCGGATGCGCGCGATCGAGGAACGAGCCGCTTTGCTGGCCGAGCAGGCTTGGTGCGAATCGGACGATGCGACGGACTTGTTGCGGACACTGCGCGATCTCGCCGAGCACGAGTTGGCGCTCGTCGATGGCGAGGTGCAGGTATTGCAAGCGGCGGTCGATGAGCGGCGCGGCAACGAAGCGGACTTGCGAGTCAAGCGGGCTGAGTTGGCTGTCACGCGGACCTCATCACAAGTGAAGCCGGTCGCGGCGTTGAACCTCGCGCTGGCGAAAGAAAGTCGCGACGTGGCGGCGGCGTTGAAAGAGACCAGCCATCGGATTGATGCGACCAGTGAAGCGCTCACCGAACTTCAAGCGGAGTTCGATCAGACGCAAGAGATGGTGCAGGCGGTCGGGTTGACGGAGTCGATCGGGATGCTGTTGCGACAGCAGCGCGCGAAGCTCGGCGACACGCGCGGCTTGCACGCGCGGTTGGCTCAGCGCGGCGAGACCGTCCGTCAAACGCGGATGCGCATGTTCCAGCTTGAATCAGACATCGCAGCGCTGCGTGATCTCGATACGGCGGCAACTCACACGGCGCTAGAACTGACGAGCGGTGACGCGGCCACATCGGCGGAGACGACCGCTGTTGGAACTGGGCCTGCGACGGACACGTCTGTGGCTGGAACCAAAAGGACAACGACAGGCAAGGGGAGCGTCGCCGGGTCGCACGCAGCGACCGTCATCCGCAGTTTGGCCGATGAAGCTCAGCCGTTGCTCGAACAACGCCGCGAGTTGTTGGAGCAACTCAACGACGACAGCCGCAAGCAAT
This sequence comes from Schlesneria sp., assembly GCA_043757695.1. GTDB lineage: Bacteria > Planctomycetota > Planctomycetia > Planctomycetales > Planctomycetaceae > Schlesneria. The sequence continues at coordinate 2,636 of JAYVOX010000103.1, read as the reverse complement.
TCGAGCGACTTGTGACGCTCGACATCGACGAGCGGAAGCTGCGTGCTGCGACGCGCGCTTACGCCGAGTACATCGACGAGCGTGTCCTCTGGATTCGGACGGGGACAGTCTTCAGCAGTCCGCACGGCGCGCGCGCGGTGACTCACGTGGCGTGGCTGGTCGATCGAGCGAACTGGTTGAAGGTGGCCGATGCGCTCCGCAGCGACATTCAACGCGAGCCGCTGCCGTACTCACTGGCCTTCGTCACGCTGCTGATCTGCGTGGGATTGCGTTGGACGATGCGAAGTCGGTTGCGCGCGTTGGGGGCGACGGCCGTCGATGCGGGCTGTCGCGAGTTGCTCCCGACCTTGCAGGCCATCGGGCTGACGTTGCTGCTGGCGGTGATCGTGCCGGCGGTGCTGGCGTTTGTTGGTTGGAGACTCGATCACAGCGCGTCCTCTTCCAAGTTTGTTCATGCCGTTGCGTTGGGACTGCTCCGCGCGGCGACGTTTGCTGTGCCGCTCGAACTGCTGCGGCTGATCGTCTCGCGCGGAGGACTTGCCGAGCAGCACTTCGATTGGTCGCCAACCGTCGTGTTGCGGCTGCGTCGTCATCTGCGTTGGTTCCTGCCAGCGGGTGTCGTCTTGATCGGGCTGGTCGCGATGGTGGAAGCGACCTCGGACGAACAGCGACTCGATTCGTTGGGGCGACTCGCGTACCTCGCGTTCGCCGCGTCGTTGGCCATTTTCTGTCAGTGCGCGTTCCCACGAAGTCCTCGCGCGGCGCAACCGGTGCGATCGACGAATCCTCAAGAATTGCAGGCGGCTCGTCGCGCGGATGACTCGCAGAATGAGGTCGATGTCTGGCTGCGTCGTCTCGCGAACATCGGCGGCGTGTTGAGCGTGACGCTGCCGATCGGGCTGCTGCTCTTGAGCTGGACTGGCTACTTCTACACGGCACTCCAACTGACCTGGCGACTCCAAGCGAGTGCGTGGTTGGGCGTGGGGCTGTTGCTGTTGCGAGCCAGCGTGCTGCGTTGGATCACACTCGAGCGGCGTCGCATGGCGGTCCTGCAAGCCGAAGAACTGCAAGCGATCGCCGAAGCGGGCAAGCAACCGGAGACCGGCGGGAACTCTCAATTCTTGTTCCCTCAATGGCGCTGGCCCGACTTCCGGATGAACCTCACGCAGATCGTGACTCAGATTCGCAGCCTGCTCGACACGGGGTTGCTCACGGTCGCAGTCGTGGGGCTGTGGTTCGTATGGGCCGACGTGACGCCCGCCCTGCACATCTTGGATCGTGTCCCGCTTTGGCAGACCACGGTGGAAGAGGTCGTCGCCGGGAAAGATGCGAACGATCAAGCGGTCGTGCAGGTGGTGAAGCGGCCCAAATCGGTCACGGCCGCGAACCTTGGGCTAGCTCTGTTGATGTTGGGGATCGCGATGGTGGCCGGTCGCAATATCCCTGGTCTCGTCGAGGTCATCCTGCTCGAACATTTGTCGGTCGATGCGGGGGTCCGCTTCGCGACGACGTGCCTGGTGAGGTACGCGATTTTTATGACGGGAGTTTGCCTGGCGTTCGCTCAAATTGGAGTCGGTTGGAACAGCGTGCAGTGGCTGGTCGCGGCGGCGTCGGTTGGACTGGGGTTTGGCTTGCAGGAGATTTTCGCGAACTTCGTCTCGGGAATCATTCTGCTGTTCGAGCGACCGATGCGCGTGGGCGATGTCATCACAGTCGGTGACACGACGGGAACGGTCTCACGCATTCGGTTCCGCGCGACGACAATCATCGATGGTGACCGACGCGAACTGATCGTCCCCAACAAATCGTTCATCACTGGCAACCTGCTCAACTGGACGCTGAGCGACAGCGTGAATCGGCTGGCAATCAAGATTCACGTCGGGCCGGGCAACGATCCGCAGCAAGTCCGCGAACTGTTGCTCGACTTAGCGAACCAACATCCACTGCTACTCAAGGAACCCGCGCCGAGTGCCGCGTTGGAAGAGATCGGTAGCAACGGGTTGCTGTTCGTGCTGCGCGGTTTCTTGGCGACGATGAAAGATCGCTCGAAAGCCAGTCACGATCTGCACACCGCCATCCACGCGCGGTTCCGCGAGGCCGGGATCGAGATGCCGTGCCCGACTCAAGAGGTGCTGGTCCGAATGCTCGACGCAGACGCGACCCGTGAGTCCCCCATGTCCGATCTCCACAGCCCGCTCGATGTCGCACTGAGACAGGCCGGAGTGCCGTTGTGAGGCTGGAGGGGCAGGGCTTCCAAGGCACGAAATGCCGAGGAATCCAGCATGTAGCCGAACTCGTTAGAGTTCGGACGATTGGCCACGCGATCCGAATTCTCACGAATTCGGCTACTAACTGGACCTTTGCAAACTTCGATTTGGCCTTGGAGAAATAGGGAATTTGGCATCAAATCGGTTGGTTTTGTGACGGCGCACGGCGATCAAGGAGGGTCGAGTCATGCCGGGGATCGTGGACTTTCCACAGGTGGTTCAAGAGGCGACCCGCGAGTTTGCCGACCTGTTTGCCTGCGAGCCGCAGCGGCGACACTTCGGCGAGTATCTGACGGGGTTGATGATCGCGGAGCGGAAAAGCGTGTCGGGGATCAATCGCGAATTCGCCGAGACGACGGACCAGTCGTG
>JAYVOX010000102.1:0-9564 GCA_043757695.1 Schlesneria sp. | reverse complement strand
AGTTCGCCGTCAAAACGATCAGTTACTGGATGCTCGAAACGGGGATCGGGATCACGGTGGTACTCACGGCGCTGCTGGGGTTTGCCGTGAGCATCGTGGTCATGACACAAACCATGTACACGCTGACGACCGAGCATCTCGAAGACTATGCCACGCTGGCCGCACTGGGTTTTCTGCCGAGCCAACTTTTGAACTGCGTCTTGCAACAAGCCCTGGCGTTGGTCTGTTGCGGCATCGCCTTGGGCACGGTCGGCTTTCGGGCGGCGGCGATGGCGAGCGCTCGCACGCCGCTCCCGTTGGAGATGACGAACGAGATTTACGGCGTGTTGGTGGTCTTATCGGTGGGGGTGTGCCTGGTGGCGACCTATGTCTCGGTCAGGTCGGTCCTGCGCATCAACCCTGCTTCCGTGTTCCGAGGCTGACACGTCCCGATGCGAGGGGAGCGGCCTGATATTTGGGATAAGAACTCACGGAGAATCTCAGTCATGGAATTCATGAGGACAGGGACCGCAATCACTTTCCGAATTTGGTTTTGGTTCCCTCCCCTCGGCGGGGAGGGTTAGGGAGGGGGGCGATGGCAAGTTGCAGCTCGAATTTCGGTCGCCCCCCCTCCCCGGCCCTCCCCGCCGAGGGGAGGGAGAGGATCCCAGAGAATCTCAGTCATGGAATGACTGAGCTACGTAGGCGAGGCATTCCATGACTCGCATTCGCGCAACAGCGACTCGAATCATGAAACCGACCAATTTTCTCCGCGCGAGGCATCAATGACACCCACCCTGGCTTGCGAAGCCATTCATCATTGTTTCGGGCAGGGGGCGTTGGCGGAAACGGTCTTGGACGATGTGGGTCTGGAACTCCTGCCGGGACAGGCTTCACTGCTCATGGGGCCGAGTGGATCGGGGAAGACCACGTTGCTGTCAATCTTGGGGTGCCTGCTGTCACCGTCATCGGGCCGAGTCTGGATCGAAGGCCAGTTGGTCGAGTTTCGATCTCAAACGACCTTGGGTCTGCTCCGCCGATCGAAGCTGGGCTTCGTCTTTCAACATGCGCGGCTGCTGCCGTTCTTGTCGGTTCGCGAGAACCTGACAGTCATCGGTCGGAACGGTGGCCTGCGGGGGAAGGAACTCGCCCAACGCGTGGAGGAACTGACCGATCGACTCGGCATTCAATCTCATTTGACGAAACTCCCGGCTCAGTTGAGTGGTGGCCAACAGCAGCGTGTGGCGATCGCTAGGGCGCTGATGTTGCGACCGGCCATTATTCTCGCCGATGAACCGACGGCGGCGCTCGATTGGAAGCACGGGCAAGAAGCCGTGCAACTGTTGGTCGAACAGGCTCAGAGCGCCGGGGCGAGCCTGTTGACGGTGACTCACGACGCGCGTCTCAGGCCGCTGTTTGATCGGGTGTTCAACATTGATGGCGGAAAAATCTGTGAGGTGGAACCATGAATCGACTGCGAGGACCATTGCTCCTGACAAGCTTCGTGGGATTGGCCGGGTTCGCTGCTTGGCATTTCGTGCAGGCTCACTCGTGGGGCACAACGACCACGCCGGCAGCACCCGCGCACACGTCCCCCGTTCGGATCGAGGGGATCGGCTATGTTGAACCTCGGTCAGAGATTCGCAGGCTCGTGCCGCAAATTGGTGGTGTGATTCGGCGTTGCCAGGTTCGCGTGGGCGAGTCCGTGAAGCAAGGCGATCCGCTCGTCGAGATGGAGGGGTCGTCTCAAGCGGCCGAAGTGGTTGTGGCCGCCGCGCAGCTCGAACTGGCGCGAGCCAAAGCGGCCGACGTGCGGAGTGGCATCAATCCCCTGCGGATCGCACTGGAAGAAAAAGCGTTGGAACGTCTCAAGGTCCGGCATCAGCACTCCGAAACGGAGTTCGGCCGGATTCAGCGATTGTTTACCGCCAAGACCTCGACGCAAAGTGATCTGGACTCGGCCACCAATGACCTGAAACAGGCGGCGATTTCGGTCGCCGAACAGGAAGCCCAACTCCATCACTTGCGCCAGCATGTCACCGACGAACAACGTCGAGCCGCAGATGCAGAAGTCACCGTGGCCGAGGCCAGTCTGGCGCGGGCCAAGCAGTCGTTGGCGAACACCACTTTGGTCGCCCCGTTTGACGGGACGGTCTTACGCTGGCTCAAGCGCGAAGGTGAAGGAGTCAGCCCGGTCTCTCCGGAGCCGGTCTTGTTGTTTGGAGATGTCTCGCGCCTCCATATTCGGGCGGAGATTGACGAACGCAACGTCACGGCCGTTTGTGCTGGAATGCGTGCGGAGGTTTACGGAACCAACCTGCGCGGCACGACAAGCCACGGCCAAGTCGTCGCGATCGAACAGGTGATGGGGAACAAGACGGTGTTCTCGCACAGCGCGGCGGAACGAATGGACTTGGACGTGGTTCAGGTCATCATCGAAATGGACTCGGCGTTCGTCGCCCCCATCGGCCTGCGCGTCGATGTGCGACTGTCTGCGGAAGAACTTGTGCCGCGATGAGCTTGGTGACAGAGGGAACCGACATGCCTCCTCCGCAATACGTACACGGTTGAACCAAACCGACTCCACTGCGGCTGTGTGCGGTATCTCCGCCCGTTGAAACCGAGGTGCGGGTCTTCAAGCTGCGTTCGGCGCGGGTCTCCCGACCCCGCCGAAACGCTCGACCGCAGGTCTCCTCTTCGCATTTCAGCCCAACATCCCACCTTCAATCCAACCGGCGGAGAACCCAAACCAAGAAACGCACACGCTGGCAGCATGTGCTACGGGGGGCGAGGCGGCAGAGCAATCGTTATCGTGTCGGTCGTGTCGTAGTGAAGACAGTCTCACAAAATCCGAACGGCAGGCAACTCACCCAATCAACAGGAACCGATGGCATGACGGCTCTCAATTGGAACAGTCGGCAATTGACTCACGGATGGCAGCGGGGAGTGACGGCGTTTTTTCATGGCCTCGGGATGACGGCGGCCGACTTTGACAAGCCGCAAGTGGGGATCGGCGTTCCGCTGCTCGAAGGGAACTTGTGCAACCAGCACGCATACGCACTGGGCAGCAAGGTGGCGGAAGGCTGTCGCGCGGCGGGGATGCTTGGTTTTCCGTTTGGCACGCCCGCCGTGAGTGACAATTTGACGCAGGGACTGGAAGGAGGTGGGGCGAGTCTCGTCTCGCGGAACCTCATCGCGAATTCGGCCGAGTGTGTCGTGACGGCTCACTGCTACGACGCGATGGTCGGGCTGCATCATTGCGACAAGAACGGACCCGGCTTCGCGATGGCGTTGGCGCGGATGAACTATCCCGGCTTGATCCTCAGCGGTGGCAGCATTCAGCCCGGTTGTTATCGAGGCCGGGACGTGACGATTCTCGACGTGTACGACTCGCAGGCGGCGGCGTCTGTCGGCGCGATTCCTCAGTCCGAGGCGGACGAGATCCGGCGCGTGGCCTGTCCGGGGCCGGGAGGCTGCGGCATCGCGGCATCGTTCAACACATGGGGCCTCGCGATGGAGGCGATCGGGCTGATGCCGCCGCAAAGCAGTTCGATCCCCGCGATCGACCCGGCCAAGCAAACCGACTGTCTGAACGCGGGCCAACTGATTCGCGGGCTGCTCGAACAACAAATTCGGGCGCGAGACATCCTCACGCCGACCGCCTTCCAGAACGCCGCCGCCACCATCGCGGCGGCCGGTGGTTCGACGAACGCGGTGATTCATTTGCTCGCTCTCGCGCGAGAAGCTCACGTCGATTTCACGCTCAAGGATTTGCAGCGCATCTTCAAGGAGACGCCGGTGCTGTGCAGCTTTGCCCCGCGCGGGACGAAGACGATGGTGGACCTGCACAAACTCGGCGGGACATCGGTGCTGATCAAGCATCTCATTCGCGCGGGCCTCATCGATGGCAGTGGTCTCACCGTCACCTGCCGCACGCTCGCCGAGAACGTGGCCGACGCCAGCGATGCTCCCACGAGTGGCCACTCCAGCGGACAAGACTTGTTCGCGCCGATCGATGCGCCGTTCAAGGCGTTCGCCGACATGCAGGTCTGCTTTGGCAACCTTGCTCCTGATGGGATCGTCTTCAAAGTGTCGAGCCTCAGTGAACCTCGATTCCGTGGTCCGGCGATGTGCTTTTCCACCGGACGCGAAGTTTCGGAAGCGGTCGAACAACGCCGCATCCGCCCCGGCAGCGTGATCGTCTTGAGGTATCAAGGCCCGGTCGCGGCCGGAATGCCCGAGGTCGTTCTCGCTGCATCGGCTCTCTCAGTCCCCGAACTGAATGGCAAGGTCGCGCTGATCTCGGACACGCGCGTCTCGGGCATCTCCCACGGAGCGATTGGAGTTCACTGCTCACCCGAAGCGGCTGTCGGCGGACCCATCGCTCTCGTCCACGACGGCGATGAAATCAGCTTCGACCTGCCGCTCGGATCGATCACGCTCCATGTCCCCGATGAAGAACTGAACCACCGCCGCCAAGCCTGGCAACGCCCCACGATCCAACACGCGCGAGGCTACCTCGCCGACTTCGCGGCCACTGTCGCCCAAGCCCACGACGGCTGCGTGAGCCGAGTGTTCCACTCCTTGTAAGTTTGAATTTTGCTGGCCACTCTCCAGACGTGGTTCATCGAAGTTATTCAAAAAGGGAGGGCGAGGCTCCCGCCGAGCCGCGTAAGGAATGGCGCATCAATAGCTGGCGTAGCCGAAGTCGTGAGACTGCGGCCTGAACTCTCGCGAGTTCAGCTACGTCTGCCAGTGATTGATGCGCGAGTCCGATGTCAATGGAGATCAACCGCCGCAGCGGCTCGGCAGGAGCCTCGCCCTCCCTAAAGCGACCTTCAGAGTCGAAGACTTCGTGACCGCGGCTCTCGATGTGATGTTCTTTTTGAGAGGCGGTCGGCAGGCTGACTCACATGCGTTGTGGGTTGCCGGGTGGCTATGATCGAGTCGTTCTTTTCAACGTGACAACGTGGCATTTTTAGGAGCCTCGACCATGAAACGACTCGTCACGACCGACTTGATTGAATCGTTGGCTCTCGCGCCGTCGCCGAGCCACACGGGTGAGTGGCCTGCCGAGCGGATGGCCTCGCTGATTGATGCGGCCGGGTTTCGCTGGGGCTACCCGGTCGAGTTCGGTGGGATTGAAGTCAGCAGCGCTGAGATGATGCTCGCGTACATGGACCTCGCGCGCGAGTGCCTGGCGACCGCGTTCATTTTCACGCAACGCAACGCCGCCATGCAGCGGATCGCGGCGTCCGACAACAGTGAGCTGCGCGAGCGGTTTCTGGTCGATCACGTGCATGGGCGACGCATGGCCACGGTCGGCATCTCGCATCTTTCGACCTCACGCCAGCACTGGTCGAAACCCTCCGTTACGGTGACGGAAACATTCGACGGCTTCGAGTTGAACGGTGAGGCTCCGTGGGTGACGGGCGGCGGTCGAGCCGACCTGATCGTGACCGGGGGAACGCTGGACGATGGCCGTGAGATTCTGGTCGCGCTCCAGAATGATCGGGCCGGAGTCGAAGTCTGCGAACCGCTCAAAATGCTGGCACTCAACGAGACCGAAACGGGAACCGTCCGGCTCCATCATGTCACCGTCTCGCCCGAGGACATGGTCGCAGGACCGATCGATCACGCGATGAAGGCCGCTTCCGCAGGTCCGACCTCGGGAACGGGATCGCTCACGACTTCGGCGATCGCCATCGGCGCGGCCGAACAAATGCTGAACAGTCTGCGTGATGAAGCCGCCAAGCGTTCGCAACTGGAGCATATTGTCGAAGCCTTCGTCGCCGAGCACGCGCGCGTGCGAAACGACCTGCTCACAACAGCCGCGTCTGAAGAGAAGGGCGTTCACGACATCCGGCATCCCGCCGACGAGATTCGTCTCCGCGCGAATTCGCTCGTGGCCCGAGCCGCTCACGCCCTGATGGCCGAGGCCAAGGGAGCCGGCTTTGTCGCCGGACACCCCGCCGAGAAAGCCGTTCGCGAGGCGATGTTCTTCCAAGTCTGGTCCTGCCCGCCCTCGGTGACCTCCGCCACGTTGGACGAACTGATCCGATGAAGTCGGACATCGTCTTTGCCGGAGGTGACCGTGGCACCTCAAAATAAAGCCGTTTGTTTTCGGACGGACTCTCAGTTCGACTTTCGCATTTTATTTTGGACTGCGGCGATTCATCGCCGCTTTGTTTTCTCGTGTAGATTGGAATCGTGGAAAGACACCTTCACACGTGTATGTCAGAAATGTGTTGGCCAAACCAGAAATGAAAGCGGTGATGAATCCCCGCACTCCAAAAATGTAAAACTCGAAATCAGACCGGACTGTCTTTCAGATCAATCACGAGGGGTTCTTCCACGATGGATTGGGTTCAAGTTTACGATCCGCTCGGTTCACCGTTGTTTTCCACGTTGCTGGCGGCGTTGCCGATCATCGCACTGTTGGGGTTGTTGGCGGCGGGGTTGGATGCTCCCAAGTCGGCTCACGGCCGAGCAATTGGGACTGAACCCGACCTTGATCGTGGCCTCGAACAGCACGGGCGGAGTGATGGGCAAGATGATCGACGCTCAAAGCATCGTCGTCGCCGCTGTGGCCACTCAGCAAAAGGGAGGCGAGGGCAAGATTCTGCGGTTTGTCTTCCTGCACAGCGTGGTCTTCGCCGCACTGGTCGGAGCATTGACGATGGCGCAAGCCTACGTCCTGACGTGGATGGTCCCCGGCTGAAGTGCTTGGTGTCGAAATCACGGTGTTGTTGTTGGGCGGGTACTGAGGCACGGGGCGGTAATAATTTCCCGGTTTCAATCTGATTCCCTCCCCTCGGCGGGGAGAGTTAGGGAGGGGGCGACGATGGACGAGTTGTGCCCTGATTCCAAGTCATCCCCTCCTCCCCGGGCCTCCCCGCCGAGGGGAGGGAGAAAGAGTCGCCCCAGCCGGGATGTCATTGCGATCCTCTTCCTTACCGCTTGTCAAAATTCCTGCGAATCGGCATAGTCCGGCTCACTTCGAGGGCTGGCGGGTTCACGTTTCTGGCCAAATTCACGGCAATCAGCTCGCAATCCCGATGGTCTGTCCGCATTCGAGCGGGCCACGTGCTCGGCTAAGTCCAGCACTCACTTCAAAAGGATCTGTTCGATGTTGAAATTCCCAGAGCAGTTGTCGAGTTCAGCCAGACGTTCCCTCGCGGTGAAGCTGTCGTTGTGTGGTCTCGTGAGTTCCGCGCTCGTCGGTTGCGGCGGTTCGCCGCCACCGGCCCCACCACAAAGTCAAGCGGCGGTTGCCGCGCCGGGCGGTACTCACGCGGGTGGAGGGATGCCCGCGATGCCGGGAATGGGTGGTGCGCAGGCTCCCGGTGCTGCTGGAGCGATGCCCGGCATGTCGGGATCGAACCCTGCCGGAGCGATGCCGCAAATGCCAGCCAATCCGGGTGCCGGTCACGGCGCGACTCCGGGTGCAATGAATCCGGGAGCAATGAATCCCGGTGCAGCAGCAGCGATGGCTGGCAACTCGGCGCATGCGGGTGCCACCGGTCAAATCCCCGGTTCAACAGTCCCCGGTGGACCCGGTGCCGACCCCGCCGCGGTGGCTGCGGCGGCGGGCGCTCACGCGGGAGCCGCCGGAGGTAATCCGGGGTTTCCCGGCTCCGCGCCCGGCGGTGCTCTGCCCGGTATCGGTTCAGGTCCGAACCCTCAAAATCCGGCTCAGCCGGGAGCTGGGCCAATGCCTCCCGCTGGCGCACACGCTGCCGGTGGTGCGAATCCCGGCTTGGCCGGGAACCCGGGCGCGGCGGGAATTCCTGGAGCCGCTGGACAACCTGGAGCGGGAGCAATTCCCGGCGCGGGCGCGGCCGGAAGTGGTGCGGGCGGCGGCGGGCAACAGTTTGTCGCAGGCTCGGTCGAGGAGGTCCTGCTGAAGTTTTGCACTGCGATGGCCGAAGGAAATCTGACGGCTGCTGGTGAACACGTCAGTTCCAAGGCGAAGGGTGAGCTAGGCAAGATTCGCGAAGCAGACGTGAGCGAAGCACGACTCGAAGAACTGCGTGCGGCATTCACGCTGAAGGACCTTCAGACGCGACCTGCCCGCAGTTCAGGTGGCTCCGGCAAGGCGATCAATCTCGGCAATGCGAAGGGACAAGTTCTCGCGTTCGTACTCTCCAAAGAAGACGATGTCTTCAAAGTGAAAGAGTTCACGCTCAGCAAGCCGAAGAAGTAGACCTGAATTCGCACTGGCCGGCTCTCACAATTTGGTTCGATCTCCCGACCCGGTATTCCTCGAATGCCGGGTTTCTTTTATACCTCGCGCGGTTTTCTGATGAGGTCCGCCGAGCGTTTGAACCTCACGCGGCTGTGACTGAGATGTTTTGCGATCGTTTACTGTAGTCCCGTCGCTCCGCCGACGGGACTGCTTGTCGGCGGAGCGACAAGTCTACAGTAGGTTTTTGACCAGTTCGGGAACGCCTCATTTCAGGCCGTGCGAAGAATGAACTGAATCCCGCGAGAGACGTGTGATGCCCGACCTGTTGGCGATGTACTGGGAACGAAAACGACTGCGCGTGATCGAAGCGTCGGTCGGTACTGCGCTACGTGTCACGCAAGGATTCTCGGTCGAGATTCCCGAAGTGGCGGGACCGGGCTGGCTGGCGGAGGCCTTTCGCAAACACGGAGTCTCTGCCCGTCAAGCGGTCGTCTGCCTCCCGCGCGAAGACGCCATCTTGCGTCAGTTGGAATTGCCCGATGCCCCCGATGACGAGCTGCCGTTGCTCGTCTCCTTTCAAGCTTCGACCCGCTCGTCAACGCCGCTCGAACAGTTGGTTCTCGATTACGTGACGTTGCCGCGACGAGTCGGCTCGACGCAGAAGGACGTGCTGCTCGCGAGCGTTCCACGGACGACAACCGATCCGATTCGATTGGCTCTCAAAGAGGCCAATGTCGAACTGACGGCACTGACGATCGGTGGATTCGCGTTGGCCGAATTGCTCGTGCGCGGAGAGACCGCGTTGCGACAGCCTGCGGACCAACACAGCCTGCTCGTGGTTCAAGAGGCCCACCGTTTGGAAGTGGCGCTGATCGGCAATCGTCAACTCTTGGCGACTCACGTGGTACGACCACCGCTCGATGAAGCGGGCCGTCCCGTGGTGGCGAAAGCGGCGGCAGACATCTCGCGCGTGCTGGTCCCCGCGCAGCCGTGGCTGCGCGACGGACGGATCGACCGCATCTGGTTGCTGGGCGATGGCAGCGAATGGAGCGGTCTCCCCGAGTACCTCAAGTCGCAATGGAACTGCCCGGTTGAACGGTTCGATCCGCAGGTCGCGTCGGTCCTGTCGGGACTCGATTCGTCGAAGTTGCCCGAAGCTGCGAAGTTCGCACACGCGATCGGTCTCGCGCTGAGTCACTGCGACCGACAGACTCCCGCCTTCGACTTGCTCCATCCGCATCAGCCCAAAGCGAAACGCGATCCGCGCAAGTTGCAACTGGCCGTCGGCACGGCGGCCGCATTGTTGATCGCCGCGATGGGAACGGCTTACGTCCAGATGACGCTCTCGGGGCTGGAACGACAACTCGCAGACAAGCAGTCGCAGGATGGCGACTTGA
>JAYVOX010000101.1:0-2595 GCA_043757695.1 Schlesneria sp. | reverse complement strand
GCCGCCTTCCCTTGTGGCGGAGCCACCTTGGCCGTTCCTTCCGTGTCAGCCAAGTGAGGCGGCTCCGCTACAAGCCAAGACAGTACCGAGGGTACCGCAATCCAAGGTTGGCACGCCAAAAAAAGCACGGAATCACAGACTCAATCTGCGCGAGCTTGGCTGGTCACACCCAGTTCATTTCCCAGCACTGGTTCATGCGTCAGTCCTAAGGATTGGCGCAGAAATAACAGTCGTGATTTGGTGAGCCGGGTGTCGTGATGCCTCGGACTTTTCGGCGAAGAATCCGGGGCCTCACGGCACCCGGCTCACCTCGATCATCGGATTGATGCCGCCAGTTGTTGATGCGCCGTCAGTAGGTGACCACCGATCGGCGATTGCACCCGAATGACTGCTGTGATCGAGTCCGCATTTTCGCGTTGAGGGAGATTGGCTATAGTCCCGGCCCGCGCGAGAGCCGTGTTTGTGCGGATGCCTCGTCGTCTGGAAACGGTTTGAACGACCGCCCCTTGAGGGACATTGCTGCTCATGTCAAAAGCCACGTCCAACACGCCTGCTGCAACGGGAGATCAGCCCGGAGATTCCAAGGTCCGCGCCGCAACGCTGTCATCGCCTGCCAAGCCGACTGCTGGCAAACAAGGTCCGCCACAAGGGGCGACTCGCGAGACGTGCGAGTCGATCGCGTTTGCGTTTGTCCTCGCGCTGCTCTTTCGTTCGTTTGCCGCCGAAGCGTTCGTCATCCCGACCGGCTCGATGGCCCCGACGCTGCTCGGTCGCAACAAGGATGTTGCCTGTCCGGCGTGCGGTCATCGCTACGAGATCGGGGCGAGCGACGAACTCGACGATGAGACCGGAACGTACCTCGTGCCGTCGCGCCGCATCGACCAGTCGCTCTGCCCGAACTGTCAGCACATGTTCAGCGTGAAGTCGCTGAATGTCTTCAAGGGGGACCGAATCCTCGTCAACAAGGCGGCGTATCAATTCAACGATCCGAGTCGCTGGGACGTGATCGTCTTCCGCTATCCCGAGGACACGCAGAAGAACTACATCAAGCGGTTGGTCGGCTTGCCCAACGAGGCGATTCGGATTGAACGCGGCGATGTCTACGCTCGTCGCGGCGAGAACGCCGAGTACCAAATCACGCGCAAGCAAGACCCCGAAAAACAGAAGCTGCTGCAACTGGTCGTTCACGATGACCGGCATTTCCCCGACGAGTTGCTCGCGAAGGGGTGGCCTGAAGCGTGGTCGCCCGTCGAGAAAACGGGCCATCCCGAAAGTGTCGATGGTTGGTCGCCCGATGCCAGCGGCTGGAAGCGCGATCCTCAAGCGAAGGTGCGTCACTTCGAGTTGTCCCCGACCGAACAGCCACGTTGGGTGAGGTATCAAAACGTCGTCGCGACGCAGGCGGACTGGGGCGCGATCGCCGATTCGAAGTCACCGACGCAGAACCCGCGACCTCAGTTGATCTCGGACTTGTGTGGCTACAACTCGTACACGGGCGGTCGCGCCGCCGGGACCGACGACGATCGTTACTGGGTCGGCGATCTCACCGTCAGTTGCAAAGCCACAATCACGTCCATGCCGGGCAAGCACGCGCATCTGCTGCTCGAACTGGTGGAAGGAGTTCGTCGCTATCGTTGTCGGATCGAGGTCCCCAGCGGGCAAGCCACGTTGTCTCGCACGGATGATCTGGCCGCCGATCCCGACAACGCTCCTGAGATTGAACTCGCCAAAGCACCAACGCCGATCACGGGACCGGGGACGTACACGCTCCGGTTCGCCAACGTCGATGACCGGCTTTGCCTCTGGGTGAACGACGGTTGGCTCGGCAGCGGCTTCATCAAGTTTGGCAGCGGGGCTGAGTTCGCTGCGCCTGCCAACCGACGCCCCCAGGTGGCCGATCTCACACCCGCAGGGATCGCGGCACAAGGACTTGCCGTGAGCGTCTCCGACTTGTTGATCGAACGCGACATCTACTATCGCGCCGACAGTGTCTCCAATGACGGCGGCGCGTTTGGAGACATGGGGAGCGAAGTCGATGAGAGCCTGCCGTTACGCGATCTGCTCGATGATCCCGTGGCATGGGGCGACCTGTATGAGAAGCACTCGCGACGGGCCGAGTTCAAACAACTTGGTCCCGACGAATTCTTCGTGATGGGCGACAACAGCCCGCGCAGCCAAGACAGTCGGCTCTGGCCAAACAGTGTGCGTCACGCCGTCAATCGTCATGCGGTCAACCGACAAGCTCTGATTGGGAAAGCCTTCTTCGTCTATTGGCCGCACGGCGTGCCGTTCCTCAATGGAGGAGCTGGTTACAAACTTCGAGGCCACAGCGCGGTTCCTCGGTTCATGGATGTCGATACCCCCGACTGGCAACGCAACCAAGTCGCTCAAGAACGAGCCGAAGCGGCCGCCTACCCCGAGTACGTCGCCCCGTTCTACACCCAATGGTGGCGCTGGCAGCGAATTAGATAGTGGCCGATTTGACGAGGTCTTCTCGTGCGTCTTCCACACTAAAAAGTCGGGTAGCTGCACTCGCCAGAGTGCGGGATTCCCACGTTCTGGCGAACGTGGCTACCCGAAAACTAAGCATGGACG
>JAYVOX010000100.1:0-2601 GCA_043757695.1 Schlesneria sp. | reverse complement strand
CCGAGTCACGCCTCAGGCGTGCAGCGCAACACTGGGCTTCGAGAATCTTCGCCAGTCGAGTCACGCGCCTCAAAGCTTCAGTTCGTCGGGAATTTCGTCGTCCGCCAGATCGCCGAACTGCTCGTCATCGGCTGCGTCCGCGCTGTCGGCGCGTGCCAGCAGAGCGTCGATCTCCTGCTGCAGTCGTTCCGCTTCCGGCCCCCTGCGGTCGTAGCTCATCGCACGGTTTGAGGACAAACAGTGACGCGACGCGATTTCCGAACGCGAGGCGATTTCCGAAAACGCCTTGATCTTCGTGCCGTCCAGCGACAGACGCCCCACCTTCAGCAGGCCCGCCTCGCGACACAGCAGCAGCACTTCCAGAAACAACTCCTGCAGATGCTTCAGATGCCGAGCCCGAAACTCGGCCACGCGGCGAAAGTCGGGGATGTCCTCGCCGACGATGACCCGAAAGGCCGCGTCGGTGACACAGCGCTGCATGATCTTTCGCGACGAGAACACGCCGACGCTGTAAGAATAGAGCAACAGCACGAGCATCATTCGCGGGTCAGTGTTCTTCGCTGGCGATGCAAGACGGCGGCTGCCCACCGTTCTCACCCCCGTCATCATCGACGATCGGCGAGATCTCAACCTGACCGGTGACATCGAGCAGAAAATAAACCAGATGCTCCTCCGGCAACCAATCCCGAGGCGACGGCGGAAACAACCACCCCGCATCCGGCTGCCACACCCGATACGTCTTCTCACCCACAACCCACCGACCCGCCCAACCAACTCACCTCCCTGCCCAACCAACCGACCGACCTGCCCAACCGCCCAATCAACCAACCGCCCAATCAACCAACCGACCAAATCAACCAACCGACCAAATCCATACGCTCACACAACACAAAACCAACAACGCGATCTATAACCGCAGTGGTTGCCGATTACCAAGACAGATTCCTAGTGTGGCGATTGCGTGTTCTTTTTCTACGGCCTCACGATGCCAGTTTGAGTTGACGCCAATTCAGTAGTCGTGTTGGAGCAAACGGCCGGAGCTGTCGAACTATTTGAACTCCGATGCCGATCGCGACAGGACGATACGGTCAAACATAGCTCCGCCGCCGACCGCACCAAGAGACAGGCTGCGGATCGAGAACGGTTTGCCGTGCAGTTTCCACAGATCGACTCGCACTGTTTGCCACGCGGTCGGTGGCGTGTTGGACTGTTTGGATTCGATGACGCTTTCAAAGTGAGTCGCTTCACCCGCGACGAGTGCAACGCCGCCGCCGTGATGCGGACCGAGTCGCAGCGTCACTCCGCGCGTCTCCTTCGATGCTGTCTTCCACGAGAATTCCAGCCAGCGATATTGGCCGGGCTTTTCGGGTTGCTCCACGATCTCGAAGTCCCAGTTCGGCAAGACATGTCCGAACGGTGGTCGCCAGGTGGCCGTGGTGCTGCCGGCTCGCGTCAAAGCCAGGCTCTTACCGCCGGAGTGCGCATCGTCGTAGCGGAAGGCGAATGGGTAGTCGCCATAGTCCAGCAGGTGTTTCAAGTCGTCTTCGCGTTCGTCGAACAGCACGGCGATCGGACGATTCGCGACAGCATCGGGGTGCGATGGACCAAGGACTTCACCGTGAAAAACCAACTCACCCCAACGCAGGTTGCCGACCGGCCATGAGGCACCGCCCGTCGAAACGAACCGGAACTTCGCGGCCTCTAGCGGCGCGTCGAACCAGTGCGTGTGCGTCGTAGGATGGGCACTCTTGCCCGCCTCAGGCTTCGTTGCCTCTTTCGCGACGGGCAAGAGTACACGTCCTACATCAGCCAACAAATACGGACCGTCGCGCCAAGTGGCCGCAGACGAGTCCCACCATTGCAACCGCATGTCGCGAGTCCACGACTCCGGATGCGCGGGGTCTTCGACGATCGTCACGCCGCGCAGACGAATCTGCGATCGGAACGTGTCCACATCCACGACCAGCTTCGATCGCCAACCGGAATCGAGGTAGCTGATGTCGGTCCATTCCAGCCACGGAGTCTTCGGCGCTGCGGTATCGCCATCGCGCAAGAGTTCAATCTTGTGCTGCCACTGTCGCGGATCACCGTGCGCCGTAGGTTCGCAGCGGGCTTCAATCAGAGCCTGCGTTTCGGTGAGAAGATTCGGTGTCAGCGGTGCCGGCTCGCGTGCGGCGTTGCCCCAACCCTCAACGCGCGACGTTGGTGTCGCGTCGGCCGCGAGTAAGTCTTGCGAGCCAATGACCGCATCCGACTGCAATGTCGTGGACCAAAGAGGCTCGAAGTCCGGCTTCAGCCGCGTCAGTTGTCCGAGCCACGTCGCGACCAGCAGCCCACCATCGTCGAGCCAATCGGCCACCGGCAGCGCACCGAGATCGCGTTCCAGCACACGACGGCCATCCGTGTCGAACACAAGCAGCGTGCCCAATTCACTGCCAACCGCAACTCGATCTCCTTTCGGACTGAATCGAGGCGAACGCAGCACATCGTCCGCCTCAACGCTCCAGAGCAAGCCGCCCGATGTGTCGAACAGCCGCAGTTCATGTTGCCAAGTGACGGCGGCGTAACGCCCGTCCGCCGAGAGCGTCACGTCATCGGCAG
>JAYVOX010000099.1:0-2602 GCA_043757695.1 Schlesneria sp. | reverse complement strand
TGCAGTGGAAGATGGCCTGCGAGCGAACGCTCAACTTCCACTCGGGGAGCGCCGAACGAACGTCGATCATTTCTGAACCCGATCTCGTCCTGAAGCGGATTCGCGAGCGATTGCCTGCCGACGTGAAGGACATCCCGCTCAACATCGACGTGGCCAAACACTATCACCGCCCGAGCGGTCGCCTCCCCGCAGGTGGTCAGAATTACCTGCTCGACCCGGCCGTCGGGACGCCGCAGGAGTTGTCCGACGACGACCTCTTCCGCGCCCTGCCAATCAGTTTCTGCGTCTTCCGCATCTACTCAAAAGACCACCGCCACGACAGCACGCTCAACACCGCGCTCAACGCCGTCCTCGGAGAAGCGAGCGACGCGAAGACCAATATGTAGCGAGGCCGAAACTCAACGATGTTTATCACGATCATCAGCAGACTGCGTCGGCTCACCTACTGGCAATGGGCGAAGGTGGGTATCGCGGCAATCGCGATCGGTTTGACTTTCGAGATGTGGGGATGGCACCGTTCGTCGATGGCGTACCGCCGGCTCACGGAACGTCATCCGCAGCTCTCCGAGAAGGTCTCGCTGGTGCCGAAGTGGCTCCGCCTCCCGGAACCGAAATGGTCACAGTGGTATACGAAGCGGCCGACAGGATTCTTTTTGAATTACCACCGCATCGACGACGGAGTGCTCCGGGATCTTCAGTCGTTGCCGACAATCCGTTCTCTCAATATCTTTGAGAATGATCCGTTTGGCGGGTCGCAAGGGCGGACGAGTGTTCCTACTGACGCTCCCGATTTGAGCGATGCCGTTCGGCGCATCGCGCAGCTCAGACAACTCAAATGGATCAATTTCAATGGTCCGTCTGTGTCAGAGATTGACTTGGAACACTTGGCGCAACTGCGGCAGTTGCAGGAATTGTGTCTCGGCGGTTCGAGGTTGAATGACCTGCATGCGCTGCCTCGCTTCCAAAAGTTGAAAGGATTGATGCTGAGTTGCGATTCGATCACTGGAACCGGGTGGAAGCACGTGTCTCAATTGCCCGATCTTGAACAGTTGAGTCTCTTCGGAACGACCATACGTACCCCAGACTTCAAGCATCTCGGACCTTGTCGAAAGCTGACGTCTCTTGTACTTGCCCGGACACCCATCTCTTCCGACTGCTGGCCGGTCATCGCGCAATTGGATCGCCTTGAAGAATTACAAGTCGTTCAAGTTGTGATTGCTGACCCCGAGAAGAGCCAACTTCCCCAACTCCCACGTCTCAAGAGGCTTGTTTTTCGCCATACGAATGTCAGTGACGAGTCGTTGGTCGGCCTTGCCAGTTGTCCGCGTTTGACGGAATTGATTCTGGTGAAGACGCCCATCACGGATGCAGCCATTCCGTACCTCGTGAACATACCGAATCTCAAGACGATCGACTTGCGGTGGACGAGCATCACGAAGACCGGGTGTGATGACTTCGCCAGCGCGTGTCCGAACGTCACGCTGAGATGGGAGGAAGCCCATGCCGAGGACTCAGAGCCACCGCAGGCTGTCGATCAGCCGCAATAGTGTGCCGATTCCCAACTCACACGACGATCCGACTTCGGCAGCGTTTGCCGACAAAGGTGGCCGGGATTCAATTTGGATTGCTCGGCTGATGGACTCGTCCGAAGATGCCAGTCGATCCGACGCGCGAGGGCATGCCGGGTGAATGGGTCGCGCGTGCGAAGCGTTTGCTGCTGGGAAGGGTCTTGAAGGCGGGCCGATACCAACGGGCATGGTGGACGACTTTGAACTCGAACAGTTGCGGCGGCATCCCGAGTGGCGGGTGACACTCACCGTCTATCACGACCTGCAAGCGACCGCTCGCGCACAGTCGCCCGAGTTTGACGGCTGGATTCCCCGCGTGATTGAAGTCGAAACGATTGACTCGGCCGCGCTGCCGTCGATTCACGGCAAGCTGATCGCGTTCGGGTTTCTCAAGTTCGACCTGTCGGGCCGTGATGCCGGGATGCGTTACCAACTGACGCCGCAGGGGAAGCAGGCTCTGCTCGGCAAGGCTCTCGCCGAGGAAGAAACCTCCGAGGATGAAGCGGCATTCGCCCAGTCGGCTTGATTGGTTTCTTCAAATGCTCGCGATCAATGCGAACAGCCCGGCTGCTTCGGAGCAGCCGGGCTGTTGAGTTTTCGAGTCACCTCTTGCCATCAACGCAGTTCGGAATCGGGGTCCCAGCCGGCGATCGAGGCATCCGGGGCCAGGACGTAGATTTCGACGCGGCGGTTCTTCGAGCGCGACGCTTCGTTTTTGTTCGGTTCGACGGGTTGGTGCATTCCGTAGCCCGAGACACCCATGCGAGTCTCGGCGATGCCCGACTTGCGGAGTGCCCGCAAGACCGACAACCCGCGGTGAGCCGACAGACCCATGTTGTCGCCGTGCTTGTCCTTCGTCGCCACCTTCGAGACCGGCCGGTCATCGGTGTGGCCCGAGACCAACACCTTCAGGTGTTTGGCATCGGACTGGTTCATGATGCTGGCAAACTCGTTGAGCACCTGCATCGCCTCGGGACGAATGTCGTCGCTGCCCGTGTTGAACAAGAGGTCCGTCGAGAACTTGCTGACTCCCG